>JAYTJO010000311.1:0-1512 GCA_043730975.1 Thermoleophilia bacterium
GAATGTGTCGGGAAGCGATTGCGTGTTGCGCGAGAGCACCTCGAGCGAATCGGCCAGCAGCGAAGGCTCGCCGCGCCGGGCCCGCCCCGGATGTCCCACGATACCCACGACGTCGCCAAGCAGCACGTCGATCTCGCCGGTCTTCGTCGACTCGCAGATCACCTGGATCCGCCCCGAGCGGTCGACGACGTCGAGGAAGACGAGCTTCCCCATGTCCCGGCGGGCCATCGCGCGACCCGCGACCCGGCGAGTCACCTCGGCGGCCTGACCCGCCTCTAGTGGCTCGCACTCGTCCCTGACGGATGAGATCTCGATCCGGTCAGGGAAGCGCTTTGCGGGTGTCGGATCGGGCACGGAGGGATCGTATGCGGGAATTGGCGGCGTGTTGCTACCAACCGAAACCCAGAAGACAGGCTAAAGCGTGTCGCCGCGCGTCAGACTGCGGAGATTTCCATGATCTTGAACTTGATCTTGCTGCCGCGCGGCGTCAGGACCTCGACCGTCTCGCCCTTCTTGTGGCCGAGGATCGCGCGTCCGACCGGCGACTCGTTCGAGAGCTTGAACTCGGCGGGGTTGGCCTCTGCTGACCCCACGATGTAGTACTTGACGGTCTGCTTGGCGTCGACATCTCGTAGACGCACAACGGATCCGACCGAGACAACGCTAGTATCGACGTCCGCGACATCGATCACGCGGGCGCTAAGCAGGCGCTCCTCGAGCTGCGCGATCTTGTGCTCCAGCATCGCCTGCTCGTTCTTGGCATCGTCGTACTCGGCGTTTTCCGCGATGTCACCGAACTCACGGGCAACACGGATCCGATCGGCAACCTCGCGGCGCTTCTCTGTCCGCAGCAGCTCGAGCTCCTGCGTCAGCTTCTCGTAGCCCTCGGGGGTGAGGAGTACTTCCTTCAAGATTTCGGCCTCCATTGGGCTTCAGTGGGACTTCTGCCCGATCGCGGGCGTCGCGACGGTCGTGAAGGGTAGCTGCCGCAGCCGCCTACGCGCAAACGGCATCTACCATTGCCTTCCATGTCGATCGATCTCCGCGAAAGCTGGTACATCGACACGATCGAAGTGTCGACCCGTCTCGTCCTTGCGCCCATGGCAGGCGTCAGCGTGCAGGCCTTCCGACGACAGGGACGGCGCTTCGGGGCTGGCCTCGTCTGCTCCGAGATGGTCTCCTGCGCCGGGATCGAGCATCGCAACGAGAAGACGCTTGGCTATCTCCGCGTTGCCTCGGACGAGCACCCCCTCGCGATCCAGCTCTTCGGCTCGAACCCCGAGACGATGGCGGAGGCAGCCAGGATGGTTGCCGCCGCAGGTGCAGACATCGTGGACATCAATTTTGGCTGCCCGGTGCGGAAGGTGACGAAGACCGGCGCCGGCGCGACGCTGCTCGACGAGCCCGATCTCGCCCGTCGCATCGTCGCCTCGGTCGCCGACGCCGTCGACCTGCCTGTGTCCGTCAAGATGCGGCGCGGGCTGATGAACGGCTCGCGCGACTGCCTGACCG
>JAYTJO010000312.1:0-6545 GCA_043730975.1 Thermoleophilia bacterium
TCGAGATGCCGTGGGAGATCTGGTATCAGGCGGCGGCACTAGGGCTGACCTCGTACATGCTCCCCGAGGAGCTCGGAGGCGGCGGGCTCACGGACCTCCTCACCCAGGCGCTCGTGCAGGAGGAGCTCTGCTTCGGCTGCTCGGGAATCGGCAACCTGATCACGTCGAACGGGTTCGCGGCGAAACCGATCATCGTGCTCGGCACCGAGGAGCAGCAGCGCCGGTGGGTAGAGCCGATGACCGGCGATCGGCCCACGCTCGGTGCGCTCGCGATCACCGAGCCGGGCGTCGGCTCCGATGCTGCAGCGATCCAGGCGACCGCGACCCGTACCGACAACGGCTACGTGCTGCGCGGGCAGAAGAGCTGGATTTCGAGCGCCGGGCCTGCTTCGACCTACGTCGTCTTCGCGACCGTCGACCCTGGCTCGCGGGCGAAGGGAATCACGGCGTTCGTCGTCGAGAAGGGCGACCCGGGCTTCACGATCGGGCCGCCCGTGCGCAAGATGGGCCAGCGCGCGATCATCAACGCGGAGCTCTTCCTCGACGATTGCGAGATCCCGCTCGACCGGAGGCTCGGTGAGGAGGGCCAGGGCTTCCGGGGGCTGATGCGGACGTTCGATCTCTCCCGCATCACACTCGCGGCTGCTGCCACGGGCCTTGCCCGCGCCGCGCTCGAGTACGCCGTCGACTACGCGAAGTCGCGGGAGCAGTTCGGGAAGCCGATCGCGCAGCACCAGGCCGTCTCGTTCCGCATCGCCGACATGGCGCTACGGGTCGACGCCTCGCGCCTTCTCGTCTGGCGTGCCGCGCGGCTCGCCGACACGGGTGCGGACATCTCGCGCGAGGCTGCGATGGCGAAGCTCTTTGCTTCCGAGACGGCGATGTGGTGCACCTGGGCCGCCGTGCAGACGCTCGGCGGCTGGGGGTACTCCCGCGAGATGCCGGTCGAGAAGTGGATGCGTGACGCGAAGCTCGAGGAGATCGAGGAAGGCACGTCCGACATCCAGCGCCTGATCATCTCGCGCAGCCTGTTGCGCGACTAGCCGCTGAGGAGTGAGCGGACGGCCCTGGTGAGCTCCGCCGGTCCCGGCAGCGTCGCAAGCTCGAGATCCTTCTGGTACGGCATCGGGTGGGAGGGCGCTCCGACGCGTGCGACCGGAGCGTCGAGCTCCCAGAAGCTGTGCTCCGCGATATGCGCTGCGACCTCGGCTCCGAAGCCCCCGAACTGGACTGCCTCGTGCGCGACGACGACGCGGTGCGTCTTTGCCACCGACGCCGCGATGGTGTCGGTGTCGAGCGGGACGAGTGTCCTCGGGTCGACGACCTCTACGTTGACCCCCTCGGGTTCGAGGTCGCGCGCAACCCGCAACGCGTGGGGGATCATGGCCCCGAGGGCGACGATCGTCACGTCGGTGCCTGCGCGCACGACGCGCGCCCTCCCGAGCTCGATCGCATACCGCTCCTCCGGAACGGGAACCGGATCGCCGAAGAAGAGGAGCTTCTGCTCGAGGAAGATCACGGGGTTATCGTCCTGGATCGCTGCCGCCAGGAGCCCCTTCGCGTCGAAGGGGTTCGACGGCATCACGACAACGAGGCCGGGGATGTGAGCGAAGAGGGCCTCGAGGCTCTGGGAGTGCTGGGCGCCGAGGCGCAGCCCGCCGCCCGAGACCATCCGAAGGACGATGGGCACCTTCGGTGTGCCGCCCATCATGAACCGGAGCTTCGCCGCCTGGTTCAGGATCTGGTCGAACGCGACGCCCGCGAAGTCGGAGAACTGGAGCTCGACGACGGGTCGGAGACCTGTCAAGGCGGCACCGATACCGCAACCGACAAAGCCGCTCTCGGTCAATGGTGTATCTCGGATCCGGGCAGCGCCGTACTTCTCGTACAGGCCCTCGGTGGCGCGGAACAGCCCGCCAACGCGGCCGATGTCCTCGCCGATCACGATCACGTCGGGATCGGCCTCGAGCTCGAGGCCGAGCGCCTCGCGGATAGCGGCGACGAAGCCGAGCTCGCGGCCGCCCGGCTCGGGTGGCTCCGGGTAGCTGCGGTGCGGCCCGAAGACGGCCGGCATCAGGTCGTCCGGGCTCGCGTCCTCGTCGGCGAGGGCGGTCTCGATCGCTGCCTCGACCTCCGCCGCGACATCGCGCTCGATGCTCGCCGCCCGTTCGTCGTCCAGTTCGCCTACCGAGCGCAGGTATGCCGCGAATCGCGGCAGCGGATCCTTCATCTCCCACTCCTCCACCACCGCCATGTCCCGCACGTCGGGGAGGTTGGCGCGCATCGAGTGCTGCATGCGGCGGAACGTCTTCATCTCGAGGAGCGTCGGGCCGCCGCCCGCCCGAGCGAGATCGAGAGCACGGGCCACGGCATCCTCGACGGCGAGCAGATCGTTGCCGTCGACGACCTCGCCCGGCATCCCGTATCCGACCGCGCGATCCGCAAGGTCCTCGACCGCTCTCTGCGTCCGCCAATCCGCGGAGAGAGCGAACTGGTTGTTCTCGCAGATGAAGACGACCGGCAGCTTCCAGGTCGCTGCGAGGTTCATCGCCTCGTGTGCCGCTCCCTGGCCGGCGGCGCCGTCTCCGAAGTACGCCACGGTCGCCTGTCCGGTTCCGCGCAGCGTCGCTGTCAGCGCCGCGCCGCAGGCGTGCGGCAGACCGGCACCGACGATCCCGTTGCAACCGAGGATGTCGAGGGAGAGATCGGCGATGTGCATCGAGCCGCCGAGCCCCTTGCAGTAGCCCGTCCGCTTGCCGAACATCTCGGCCATCATCCTGTGCATGTCGGCACCCGCCGCGATCAGGTGCCCGTGGGAGCGATGGTGGCCGACGAGGTAGTCCGTCTCGCGCATCACCCCGGCAGCGCCGACCGCGATCGCCTCCTGGCCGACGCAGCTGTGGGCCGTCCCGAAGATCACGCCCTGCTGAAACAGCTCCGCGGCCCGCTCCTCGAAGACGCGGATCAGGAGCATCCGCCGGTACTGCTCGAGGAGAGGTGGCCGCTCCGGCGATCTGCCCGCGAGCGGGGGAGCGTCAGGCTGTGACATGGGGTGGACGCTCGTGGAACTCGAAGACGTAACCGTCGGGGTCGAGCGAGTAAAGGCTCTTGCCACCCTTGTTCGGCCCGGTTGTCATCTCGATCGGGCCGTCGGAGCGAAAGCGAACGCCCTTCGCGGCGAGATCCTCGTAGAGCTCCTCGATGTTCTGGACGAAGACGCAGAAGTGACCTGTCCCATGGTGGGACGGCGATCCGGCACCTGACTCCTTGCTGACGCCGCGATACTCGACGAGCTCGACCTGGGTCTCGCTCCCGGGGATCTGCAGGAAGGCGACATCGAACCCGGTCGCCTCGGGAACGCCCACGATGCGGCCGATCACGGTAGCCGGAAGCTCTCCACGCCAGACGAGCTCGAGCCCGAGGAGACCGGCGTAGAACTCGAGCGAGCGGGCCATGTCGGAGACCGTGATTCCGCCGTGGCGCGCGCCGGTGATCGCCCAGGATGATGTCTGACGCTCCGAGGACTCCACATGCGCGATGCTACTGAGAAGATGACGCCGACGCAGAACGGGAGGACGACATGCTCCTGACAGGGAGGACAGCTGTGGTGACGGGTGCCGGCAGCGGCATCGGTCGGGAGATAGCGCTGCGTTTCGCAGCCGAGGGAGCCCGCGTCGCCGTGCTCGACCGCTCGCCGGAGGCAGGCGCGGCGGTCGTCGAAGAGCTCGTCGCGGCGGGCGCGCGGGAGCCGGTGCTCGCCGAGGTGGACGTCCGTTCTGCTGCCGCCGTGGGCGAGGCGATCGACCATGTGGCGGACGCAATGGGGCAGATCGACATCCTGGTCAACTGCGCCGGTGTCCGTGAGATCGGCGACGTCTACACCATGCCCGCCGACGAGTGGGAGAACGTGATCGCGATCAACCTCAGCGGCACGTTTTACTGCTGTCAGTCGGTTGCGCGGAAGATGCGAGAGAGCGGGGGCGGCTCGATCGTCAACCTTGCCTCGGTCGGGGGGCTGATCGGCCTCTCCCATCGGCCGGCGTATTCGGCAGCGAAGCACGGAATCGTCGGGCTGACGAAGAGCCTCGCCCGGGATCTCGCCGCAGCGGGAATTCGCATCAATGCCCTCTGCCCCGGCGTGATCCGGACGCCGATGACCGAGCAGTACTTCTCCGACGACAGCTTCGAGCAGGAGCTCGCTGTCTCCGTGCCGCTCGCGCGCTACGGCGAGGCGAGCGACGTCGCGTCAGCCGCGCTCTACCTGGCGAGCGAGATGGCGTCGTACGTCACCGGTGTCGCGCTCCCGGTCGACGGCGGCTGGTTGGCGGAGAAGAGCTTCGTCTCGGGCAGCGGTGGGGCGTCGTTCCTCGCCGGGCGCGAGACCCGCGCTTCCGAGTAGGATCGCCTCCCAACGAGGGCGAGAGGGGTGGGCGAGAGGGGTGGTCGTGTGAGTCAGGCGATCGGGCAGATGTTGACGATGGCGGTCGGCGTGGCGCTGAGCCCGATCCCGATCATTGCCTCCGTGTTGCTCGTCAGCTCGCCTCGCGGCCGCGTCAACGGGCCGGCGTTCGTTCTCGGATGCGCCGCGAGCGCCGCGTTGATCGGGGGAGTGCTGATCGCGGTCGGCGTCGGCTCGGGGACGGACGAGTCGGGTGGCCCATCGACCGGCACCTCGACGCTGAAGCTCGTCCTCGGCGTCGTCTTGCTCGGGATGGCAGCAAGACAATGGCGTGGTCGCCCTGCTTCCGACGAGGATCCTCCGCTGCCGAAATGGATGGGCGCGCTCGACGGATTCTCGCCCGTCAGGTCCCTTGTCGCCGGGGTCGTCGTCACGGGCCTCAATCCGAAGAACCTGCTGCTCGTGATCGCGGGCGCTGCTGCCGTCGCGAGCGCCGGTGCGACGGCGGGCGAGGAGGCCGTCGCGTGGGCGATCTTCACGGTGATCGCGATGATCGGTGTTGCAACACCGGTCGTGATCTCCTTCGCGATGGGCGAGCGCTCGGAGGACCTGCTCGGGCGGCTGCGGAAGTGGATGGCGCACAACAACGGCGTCATCATGGCCGTGATCCTGGTGCTGATCGGCGCCAAGCTGCTCGGCGACGGGATCGCCGGGCTGTAGCCCCGGCAGCTCTACTGCTTGCTGATCGTGTCGCCCGCGCGCACCGTGCCCGGTGTCACAACCCGGGCGTTGACGCCGCGCAGCCGGAGCTCTCGACCCGGGGACTTGTTCACGAACTTGAGAGCCTCGGTGCCGAAGCGGGCACTGAACTTTGCACAACCGGTATGCGGCTCGGGAGTCACCTCGACGACGGCGTCGCCGACGGCGAGCTGCGTGCCGGCTGGAAGGTTGTCGATGCTGAGGTCGAGGTCGACGTAGAGCTGGTCGCCCGCGAGCGGCCACCGATCCCTGCCCCCGGTGATCGCCTCGGCGGCGCGTGCGTTCATCAGCGTCAGCTGCGCGTCGGGATTGGCCGATCCGTCAGGCATACGGCTGCTACCGCGGGCGAGCCACGCATCCCCGACGAGGCCGACCGCGAGATCGAGAGTGCCCTCGTCGAGCACCTCGCGCTCGTCCTCTCCAGGTCGGCGCACGATCAGCTCGATGGTGCCCTCGGCGGAGGGTGATTGCCGGATCCCATCGAGGGCCGCCGTGAGCTCGTCTGCGGTGCGGTGCTCCATCGACGTCAAATCTACACCGAAGCGACTAGAGCGGGCGGCGCTCCTCGTCGCCCAGGCGACGTGTCGCATCGCCCGTACGAGCCTGCGAGCGCATCAATCGGAGTCAGAGGGCCCGCATCTGGTTGTTGCGCTTCTCGTGGGTCAGCTCGGCCAGGCCGAGCGCTTCGAGGAGCGGCGGCAGGTAGACGCCGAAGCGGCCGCGCAGGCCCTTCTTGAGGCCGTACCAGCCGCCGACCGGGTTGTCCGCGGCGCGACCCCAGGCCTCGACGGTGCCCTCGGGCGTCTCCTTCTGCTCGTCCGCGCCGCCGAGCGGCATCCAGTCACCGTGCGCCTTCAGCATCGCGTGCAGGTCGTCGATTGCGCTCAGGTGGTAGCGCAGTTGCGTCGAGCCGACCTGGCAGACGAGCGCCGGTGGATCGGCCGTCTCGTCGCGATACATCGTGTACGCGGAGCTTCCGGGGGGAGTCGTGAGCTGCCACGGATCATCCTTCGTCCCGGCTCCCGCTGCGTCGTCGCTCATCGATCCTTCTCCTTTCGCTCGCTGTGGAGAGAGCCTATGTGCTGCCGCTGGCGGGTGTCCCACATCAGCCTCGAGGTACGGCGGATCGATCCAGTTTGCCGTCGTCACGCCCCGAGCGAGGCCCTCGTCGTCGATCACCAGAGGCACGCTAGCCGAGCGCAGGGTCTGGCTCAGCGGCGGTCGCGTCCTGGCAGTCCGGCGCGGCAACATCCCGGGCAGCGGCTCGGTCGCCGCGATCCTGCGCTACCCGATCTGATCTCGACTCGAGAATCAGCCGCTGCTGCGCTCGATCAGCTCGATCCGGTAGCCGTCAGGGTCGGGCACGAAGCAGATCAGGCTGCCGCCG
>JAYTJO010000313.1:0-3441 GCA_043730975.1 Thermoleophilia bacterium
CGGAGTTCTACCCGTCAACCGTCGTCGTCGACCCGGAGCGCTCGGAGACCGTCTACGTCGGCACGGGCGACCACGGCGTCCTTCGCTCGACGGACGGCGGAGCGACCTGGCAACCCTTCGGGGCGCGTCTCCCGCGACAGGACGCCCAGGCTCTCGCCTTCGACCCCACCGGCAACTGGCTCTACGCCGGCACGAGCGACGCCGGGCTGACCGCGATCCGCGTCCGGTAGTGCGGCGCCTCACAACGATCACAGCGAGACCGCGACGGTCGAGATCGAGCCGCGCGGCGAGATCTGCCCCACGTTCAATCGAGCCTACGTGATCGAGCCGACGTCGTCGGCAAGGGCATCGTCGAGGCCCTTGAAGCCACGAACGGCGAAGGACGCGCCGGCAACGACCACAAGGCCGCTGGCGAGGAGCACGAACGCCCCCCGGACGCCGAGTCTCTCGATCAACGGCCCCACCAGCAGGTAGCCCGCCGGGCCCGCCGCATACGCGATCGATGTCGAGAGCCCGAGCACCCTCCCCCGCAACCGGTCAGGCGTGCGCTCCTGCAGCGCGACGTTGCCGATCGGGTTGATCGGCCCGTAGGCCACACCGGCCGCGAACCCGAATGCGAGGAGTGCAGGCAGCGGCGGCAGAAAGGCCATCCCGAGGACAGCGAGAGCGGCTCCGAGGAGCGAGGCGTTGAGCGCGCGACGCCGCGGCAAGCGCGCACCGACCGCTGCATACGCGAGTGCGCCGATGACCGCGCCCGCGCTGATCGACATCAGCACCGCCCCGAGATGGCCGGGCTGCTGCCGTGCCTGGAAGTAGACGGGGAGCAGGACACCCTCGATCGGGAGCCAGAAGCCGACGACGAGCGCCGTGAGAATCGCGACGCTCCTGAGGACCGGCTCGTGCCAGAGGAAGACGAGGCCCTCCCTTGTCGCCGGCCAGAACTCCCGCAGCCGTCCGTGCATCGCGGGCCGCCCGGCGCCCGGGATCCGCACGGCGAACATGAGCCCGGCCGAGACCGCGAAGAGCACGGCGGTCGCCCAGAACGCGTTCGTCGCGCCGACGACGGCGATCAGCAGGCCTCCCACGCCTGGCCCGACGAGATAGGCGACCCCCCAGATCGCCTCGTGCATCCCGTTTGCGCGCTCGAGCTCGAGGCCAGCAGCACGCGCCGCCTCGGGGAGCATGGACTCGCGAGCGGTGATCCCGGCCGGATCGAAGAAGGCGCCGATGACGGCAAGCACGGCCAGGAGCGCAAAGCTGAGCCCGACGAGTCCGCTCAGGATCGGAATCGCGGCGACGCTGACCAACGAGAGAAGGTCGCTCACGACCGAGACGCGACGCCTCCCGAGGATGTCAACGAGCGTCCCCGACAGGAGAGACGTGAGGAGCAGCGGCACGAGCGTTATGGCGCCGATCGCGGCGGCGTACGAGGCACTCCCCGTCAACTCGAGCACGAGCCAGGGGAAGGCGACCATCGAGACACCGTTCGCCGCACCGCTCAGCGCCGTCGCCGCCTCGAGGGCGACGAACGGAGTCAGGTGCCGGCCGCTCGTGTTCATCGAACCCGCTCCGGACGTCGCGGAGCGGACGCGCGGCCGCTAGACCGCCGCAACCCGCTCGAACCGCAGCTTCCCCGCTCCAGCGGGAACAGAGGTCGGATACTCACGCGTGAAGCAGGCGCGACAGACCCCGTCCTCCGGCAGGCGCGTTGCGGACTGCATGCCCTCGAGCGAGAGGTAGTGGAGCGACGTCGCACCGATGCGCTCTCGCATCTCCTCGACGGAGCGGTGCGCGGCAGCCAGTTCGTCCGTATCCGCCATGTCGATCCCGTAGAAGCACGGCGCCACGACAGGTGGAGAAGAGATCCGTACGTGCACCTCGGCGGCGCCGGCGTCGAAGAGCATGGCCACGAGCTGCTGCATCGTGTTGCCGCGGACGATCGAGTCATCGACGATCACGACCCGCTGCCCCGCGACCTCGTCGAGCGGGTTGAACTTGAGCTTGATCCCCTGGCGGCGCAGCTCCTGGTCGGGCTGGATGAACGTCCTGCCCACGTAGCGATTCTTGATCAGCCCCTCCTCGAAGGGGATGCCGGAGGCCTTCGCGAAGCCGATCGCCGCGGGCGTACCCGAGTCGGGAATCGGCATCACGAGGTCGGCGACGGCCGGTGCCTCCTCGGCGAGGATCTGCCCCATCCGCACTCGGCTCGAGTGGATCTCGCTGCCGTTCAGCCGGGAATCCGGTCGGGCGAAGTAGACGTGCTCGAAGATGCAGGCGGCTCCGCGGCCCTCGGGGAGGGCCTGGGCACTGTGCAGCCCCGACTCGTCGAGCCAGAGCACCTCGCCGGGGCGGACGTCTCGCTCGACGGTGGCGCCGATCAGGTCGAGGGCGCAACTCTCGGAGGCAACCACCCAGTCCTCGCCGATGCGACCCAGCGTGAGGGGCCGAATTCCGTGCGGATCACGGAATGTGACGAGGGTGTCGCCGACGAGCGCGACGACGGAGTACGCACCCTCGAGGCGCGCCATCGTCGCGGCGACGGCTTCGGGGAGTGATGACAGGTCGCGGGCGATCAGCGCGGCGATCACCTCGGTATCGGAGGTCGAGCCGAGTCGGATCCCATCCGCGACCAGCTCGTCGCGGAGAACTCCGGCGTTCGTCAGGTTGCCGTTGTGACCAAGAGCGACGGTGCGCGCCCGCCCGTGGTGGACGAGCGGCTGCGCATTCGACCAGTGCACGCCCCCGGTCGTCGAGTAGCGCGTATGCCCGATCGCGACCTCACCCGGGAGGGCCTGGAGCTGCTGCTCGTTGAAGACCTGGGCGACGAGCCCCATGTCGCGCAGCACCGTCAGACGCCCCGCTTCGGAGACCGCGATCCCCGCCGACTCCTGCCCACGATGCTGCAGCGCAAACAGGGCGAAGTACGTCAGCCGCGCGACGTCGCGGTCGGCCGAGCGGATTCCGAAGACGCCGCACACTTACGCCCCACGCTCCCAGACGGATCGGAGGTCGGCGAGCGTGACACCGAAAATCTCGTCACCGCCGACCTCGCCGATGCGTCGCACATCGACACCCGGAACGGAGGGCACACTCTCGATCTCGCCTGCCGCAAGCGTGAGGATCACCTGGCCGGGGCCTTCGCCGAAGAGTGAAACCGGATCTGTTGCGAGATCGAGTCGGGCCCCGACACCGGAGTGGAGAGCTGCCTCGGCAAGTGCGACGGCGAGCCCGCCGTCGGACACGTCGTGCGCGAGCGTGCACCGCGGCGCGAGGTCGACGACGAGCCGGATGAGTGCCGCTTCCGCGGCCAGATCGAACGGAGGCGGAGACCCGGAGACCGTCCCGTAGCGGGCCTGGAGCTCGGAGCCCGGGAAGGCGGGCGCGCCCGTCGAGGCGAGGAAGATGGCGTCCCCGCCCCGCCACTGGCCAGGTATCTGCCGC
>JAYTJO010000314.1:0-14384 GCA_043730975.1 Thermoleophilia bacterium
GCGCTACACGCGCGCCGTCGGCAACCTCCAGAACCTGAAGCTCGCCGCCGGAGAGGGGCCTTCTCCCGCGACCACCGGTCTCGGCCATACGCGCTGGGCTACACACGGCGGCGTCACCGAGGCCAACGCGCATCCTCTGGCGGGCGACGATCCGGCCGAGGTCGCGATCGTGCTCAACGGCATCGTCGAGAACTACCGTGAGCTGCGCGCCCGCCTCGGCGAGGCCGGTCACGCCTTCACGTCGGAGACCGATGCCGAGACGGTGACGCATCTGATCGAGGAGTACTACGAGGGCGATATCGTCGAGGCAACCCGGCGGGCGTTCAACGAGCTCGAGGGGCACTTCGCATTCGTCGTCATCCATCGCGACCATCCGGGCGTCCTCGTCGGCGCGCGTCACCAGTGCCCGCTCGTCGTCGGGATCGGCCAGGGTGAGACCTTCCTCGCCTCCAACGCTGCGGCGTTCCTGCGCGAGACGCGCGAGGTGCACTTCCCCGAGGACGGCGACCTCGTTGTGATCACGCCCGAAGGCGCCCGCCATCTGCGTGCGGACGACGGATCGGCTGTCGACCGTGAGCTGATCGTCCTCGACTGGGACGACGAGAGCGCCGAGAAGGCCGGCTTCGAGACGTTCATGCTGAAGGAGATCTACGAGCAGCCGGAGGCCGTGGCGGAGACGATCGGCGACCGCGTCCGTCACGGGCGCCTCGAGCTCGAAGGCCTCGGCATGGACGATGACGAGATCAAGGTGCTGCGTCGGATCGTGATTCTCTCCGCAGGCACCTCCTACCACGCCGCCGTCGCCGCTCGCTACGCGATCGAGGAGTGGGCGCGCGTGCCGGTCGAGCACGACATCGCCTCCGAGTGGATCTATCGCAATCCCGTGCTCGATCGAAGAACGCTCGTGATCGGGATCTCCCAGTCGGGCGAGACGCGCGACACGATCGCTGGGATGAAGCTCGCCCGCGAGATGGGTGCTCGCACTGTCGGGATCACGAACATGATGGGATCGCAGATCACGCGTGAGGTCGACTCGGTGCTCTACACGCGGGCGGGGCTCGAGGTGAGCGTCGCTGCCTCGAAGACCTTCACGGCTCAGGTCAGCCTGCTCTTCCTCGTGGCGCTCAAACTGGCCCAGGTGCGCGAGACGCTTCCCCCGGAGGAGCTGAAGTTCATTCTCGACGAGGTCTACTTGCTGCCGGAGAAGATTCAGGCGTTCCTCGACGGCGACCACCCGATCGACGAGATCGCGCAGCGCCACTTCGACAAGCCGTTCTTCCTCTACCTCGGTCGGCACATCGGGCTGCCCGTCGCGCTCGAGGGTGCGCTGAAGCTGAAGGAGATCTCCTACATCCCCACGGAGGCCTACTCGGCAGGCGAGATGAAGCACGGCCCGATCGCCCTCCTCGACGAGTCGACACCAGTCGTCGTGATCGCGACGCGCAGCCACGTCTACGACAAGATGATCTCGAACATCCAGGAGGTTCGTGCCCGCGGCGCCCACGTGATCGCGATCGCAACCGACGGCAACGAGGACATCCAGCATCACGCGGACGACGTGATCTACATCCCGAGGTCGCCGGCGTTTCTCCAGACCGTGCTCGCCGTGGTGCCGTTGCAGTTGCTCGCGTATCGGATCGCGCGGCTGCGGGGCCTGAACGTCGACCAGCCGCGCAACCTGGCGAAGACCGTTACCGTCGAGTAGCAGGCGGTATGTGCCGCGCGTCCGGTGACAGCTTCAGCCTCTCCCCTGGGTTTCGGGCGGCCCCGGAACGGGCGGGCCGTAGGGGATAAGCTCACGCCCTGATGGTCTGCCCGAGTTGTGCCACCGAGAATCCGCAGGGGAAGAAATTCTGCATCGAGTGCGGGACGCCGCTTGCGCACCCGTGCGCCTCGTGTGGCAGCGCGCTCGTCGGCAACGAGAAGTTCTGCGGCGAGTGTGGTGCGTCGGCTTCGACGCAGGGCTCTCCCAGCACGGCGGCGGCACCTTCTCGCGAGGCCCCGGTCGCGGAGCGCCGCCTGGTTTCCGTCCTGTTCGCCGACCTGGTCGGCTTCACGACGCTCTCGGAATCGCGCGACTCGGAGGAGGTGCGCGAGCTCCTCTCCCGCTATTTCGACACCTGCAGCCGCCTGATCGGCCTGTACGGCGGTACCGTCGAGAAGTTCATCGGCGACGCGGTGATGGCGGTCTGGGGGACGCCGACCGCGACCGAGGACGACGCCGAGCGCGCCGTCCGGGCTGCGCTCGACCTCGTCGCCGCCGTCTCGGCGCTCGGCGACGAGGTCGGCGCGCCGGAGCTTCGCGCAAGGGCCGGCGTCCTGACGGGTGAGGCGGCGGTGACGATCGGTGCGGAGGGTCAGGGCATGGTTGCCGGCGACCTCGTCAACACGGCCTCGCGCGTGCAGTCGGCCGCCCACCCCGGCACGGTCTACGTGGGCGACGCGACGCGGCGTACGACGGAGCAGACCGTCGTCTACGAGGACGCCGGCTCGCACGAGCTGAAGGGCAAGGAGGGCCTCGTGCCCCTCTGGAAGGCGCTGCGGGTCGTCGCGGGTGCGCGTGGCTCGCTCAAGTCGACGGGGCTCGAGGCCCCCTTCGTCGGGCGCGACAGGGAGCTCCGTCAGATCAAGGATCTCTTCCACGCCTCGGCCGACGAGGGCAAGGCGCACCTCGTCTCCGTGACCGGGATCGCGGGAATCGGCAAGTCGCGCCTCGCCTGGGAGTTCTACAAGTACTTCGACGGCCTTCCGCAGTCGACGTACTGGCATCGGGGGCGCTGCCTCGCGTACGGCGAAGGCGTCACCTACTGGGCGCTCGCCGACATGGTGCGGATGCGCTGCCGGATCGTCGAGGACGATGAACCGGCCGCGGCTCTCCAGAAGCTGCGCGCGGCGCTCGAGGAGCACATCGCCGACCTCGACGAGCGGCGTTT
The DNA here is from genome assembly GCA_043730975.1 of Thermoleophilia bacterium. Classification (GTDB taxonomy): domain Bacteria; phylum Actinomycetota; class Thermoleophilia; order Gaiellales; family Gaiellaceae; genus Gaiella. The sequence goes on from JAYTJO010000314.1 coordinate 2,934, forward strand.
CATCGAGCCGCGGGTCGCGCAGCTCCTCGGCCTCGGCGACCACGACGCTCGCGACCGGCAGGACATGTTCGCTGCCTGGCGGCTGTTCTTTGAGCGGCTCGCCGACGTGTATCCCACGGTGCTCGCCTTCGAGGACATGCAGTGGGCGGACACGAGCCTGCTCGACTTCGTGGAGTACCTGCTCGAGTGGTCACGCAACTCGCCGCTCTTCGTGATCACGCTCGCACGCCCCGAGTTGCTCGAGCACCGGCGGAACTGGGGCGCTGGGCAGCGGAACTTCAGCGCGCTCTATCTCGAGCCGCTCCTGGCACCAGCGATGCAGGAGCTGCTGTCGGGCCTCGTGCCCGGCCTTCCCGACGGGATGGTGGAGCAGATCCTCGCCCGTGCGGAGGGCATTCCGCTGTACGCGGTCGAGACGGTGCGGATGCTGCTCGACCGCGGCCTGCTCGTCCAGGAAGGGCCTGCCTACCGGCTGACGGGTCCGGTCGAGGCGCTCGAGGTTCCGGAGACGTTGCACGCTCTGATCGCAGCCCGACTCGACGGCCTCTCGGCGGAGGAGCGGCGGTTGCTACAGGACGGTGCGGTTCTCGGCAAGACCTTCACGCTCGATGCACTCGCAGCGCTCGCGGGTAGCGAGGCCGGGATCGAGTCGCTCCTTGCCAACCTCGTCCGCAAGGAGGTGCTCGGGGTGCAGGCGGACGCACGCTCGCCCGAGCACGGCCAGTACGGGTTCCTCCAGGACCTCGTCCGCCACGTCGCCTACGAGACGCTCGCGAAGCGCGAACGCCGTGTCCGCCACCTCGCCGCTGCCGAGCATCTGACCGCCGCCTTCGCCGACGACGACGAGGTGGTCGGGGTCGTCGCCTCCCACTACCTCTCCGCCTACGAGGCGGCGCCGGACGCCGATGACGCGGCGGAGACCAGGGAGAAGGCGCAGGGAATGCTCGCACGGGCTGGAGATCGTGCCGCCTCGGTCGGTGCCGCGGTGGAAGCAGGGCGCTACTTCGAGCAGTCGGCGGAGCTCGCCGAGTCTCCGACGGCGAGGGCGGTACTGCTCGGCCACGCCGGTGAGATGGCCGCGAGAGCCGGCGACCCCGACTCGGCTCGCCGGCTGCTCGAGGAGGCGATCGAGCTCCACGAGCAGCAGGGCGACACGCATGCCGCTGCTCGCATGATGTCGAGGCTCGGGCACCTCGACGCCTTCACAGGGCGTCGCGACGAGGCCCTCGCGCGGATGGAGCGAGCCTTCGCCGTCATTTCGGCGGACGAGCCCGACGAGGACATCGCCCTCCTTGCGGCGCGCCTTGCCGTCATGTACTGGTTCAGTGGTGACCTCGAGCGTACGGCCGAGCGGGCCGAGTTTGCGCTCGACCTCGCCGAGGCACATGCCTACCCGGAGGCACTTTCGATCGCGCTGCGTGCGAAGGCTGCGGTCGCCGAGAGCCGTGGTCATGGCCAGGAGGCCGAAGGGCTCCAGAAGCAGTCGCTCGTGATAGCGCTCGCTCACGATCTCGCTGAGGACGCCAGTACCAACTACTTCATCCTCTCCGACCAGTGCTTCCGGCGCGATGCGTACGTCGATGCACTCGGATACCTCGATGAGGCTCTCACGCTCTCGAGGAAGCGCGGAAATCGTCCCTACGAATGGGCTGTTCTGGCGGAGAGGACATATGCCCTTTCGATGCTGGGGCGCTGGGACGAGGCGCTCAGCGTCAGCAACGAGTTCACCCACGAGCAGATCGACTCCGGCGGGGTCGTGCTCAGCCTCCTCCAGTCGGGAGTCGAGATCCACATCCAGCGTGGCCAGCTCGACGGGGCGCGCCGTATCTTCTCGATGTTCTCGCGCCTCGACGGGTCAACCGACGTCCAGGACCAATCGGTGTTCCTCGCATCGCGGGCGGCGCTGCACCGGGCCGAAGGCCGATTGCGCGAGGCGCTCTCGGACGGTGAGGCGACCCTCGAGACGGCGCCCACGCTGGGAATCGCGTTCCAGGCCGTCAAGTGGGGTCTCGTCGAGGCGCTCGAGGCGGCGTTTGCGCTGGGCGGGTCGACGAAGATCGAGGAGCTGCTCGAGATCATCGAGTCCATTCCCGCTGGCTCGCGGCCGCCATACCTCGACGCCCAGGCGCGGCGGTTCCGCGCCCGCCTGGCCGGAGACCCGGCGGGCTTCCGGGCTGCGGCGGCCCGTTTCCGGGCGCTCGAGATCCCGTTCTGGCTCGCCGTGACATTGCTCGAGCTCGGCGACGAGCCAGGCCTGGCCGAGGCGCGTGAGATCTTCGAGCGGCTCGGCGCGACGCCGTGGCTCGAGCGGGTCGATGCGGCGACCGCGACCGCCGAGCGGCAGTCGCACGTTCCCATGTGACGCGATCGGCGTCGGAGTTGACGCTGCGACGCGCTGCTCATCTGTATACCGTATCTTCGGTCATTGTATACTTAAATGCGAATGGTGGGTACTTCACCACCGCTTCCAATCGAGCCTGTAGCCATGCCTCACACCCTCAGAACGCTCGAACAACAGATCGGCTCTATCCCTGCCGGTCTCGTCACGGCGCTCGCTCAAGTTGATGAGCGGAAGGGCCGAGCGCAGGCTTTCGGCCGGCAACATCCCGAGCAGCTGAAGACGCTGATCGAGCTCGCCCGCATCCAGAGCACGGAGGCGTCGAATGAGATCGAAGGTATTACAGCGCCACCGGCGCGGATTGCCGCGCTCGTTCGGGAGAAGTCGACGCCCGAGAATCGGTCTGAGCAGGAGATCGCCGGCTATCGGGCGGTGCTCGACCTGATCCATTCGAGCGCCGACGCGATTCCCGTCACGAACAACGTCCTCCTGCAGCTTCACAGGGACATGTACCAGTTCACACCGGCCCAGGCCGGGCGCTTCAAGACAGCCGACAACGTCGTCGAGGAAACGTTGCCCGACGGGACGCGACGCGTTCGGTTCCAGCCTCTCTCCGCGTTCCGAGTGGACGCCGCAATGAACGAGCTGAACGATCTCTACGCGCGAGAGGTCGACCGCGGGCTCTTTCACCCATTGCTGCTGATCGGCTCGTACGTCTTCGACTTCCTCGCGATCCACCCGTTTGCGGATGGCAACGGGCGGATTTCGCGTCTGCTCACGCTCCTCCTGCTCTATCGGCAAGGCTACGGGGTCGGCCGCTACATCAGCCTCGAGAGGCTCGTCATGGACTCGAAGGAGACCTACTACGACGCCCTCGCAGCCTCGACGACGGACTGGCACGAGGAGGATCACAGCATTCTTCCCTGGCTCCAGTACTTCGTGGGAATCATGGTTGCTGCCTACGACCGGTTCGAGTCGAACGCGGGCGTCGTGACCGGCCGGGGATCGAAGTCGGAGTCGATCAGGAACTTCATCAGAGCCTCGGTGAGCGAGGAGTTCTCGATCGATGATATCCGCGCGCAGGTTCCATCTGCGAGCGACTCGCTGATTCGCAAGGTTCTCCACGGTCTTCGCGACACCGGGGCGGTCAAGGCGCAGTCTGGTGGCCGAGGCGCAACGTGGCGACGGCTTCACCGCGATTTCTGAGCAGCCAGGGAGAGGCATACCAACCGTAAGCGGAGGGCGACCTCGGCAAGGACATGCGCCACGCGCTGCCGAACGCCTACGCGCATGTCGCGGAGTACTACTGGGCTGCCCGGGACGCGGCTCTACGCGGGTGACGAGCCGCGCGCCGTGACCGCGACAGCCTGCGCACGGCCTCGGACACCAAGCTTCGCGTAGATGTTGTCGAGGTGCTTGCGCACGGTGCCGGCAGCGATGAAGAGAGCGGCTCCGATCTCACGGTTCGTCCAGCCGCACGCGACGAGGTCGAGCACCTCGCGCTCGCGCGCAGTGAGAGCCTCGGTAGCGGCGTTGTCCATGGCACCGCCGTTCTGTCGGTGCCGACGTCGGATCACGGCGAGGTGCGGGGCGAGCGCATCGAGGACGGCGCGGTCTCTCTCGCTGAAGTCGCGTCCGGCTCTGTCGAGGACGACGCTTGCTCCGTTCGATCCGGTCTCGAGGTAGATCTTCATCACGTAGTCGATCCCGAACGGCCGGCACATCTCCGCGTGGAGGTCGGTTTGTCGAAACCGGCGCAGCGACAGGAAGTCGGAGATCGTGAGCGCTAGACCCGTTGAGGCGACGGCTGCGCCGGCCGAAGCCGCGCTGCGCCCGGGGATTGGATCCTCCGTCATTACGTTCTCGTACCCGCCCCACACGCGCTTCAGATCGGCCGAGTCGATTCCGGTCGCGCACCAACGATACGGGCCGTTGTTGGCCCACTCGTGGTACGCAGCGATCTCGCTCGGGATCAGGCTGCGAAGCTCGGAGAGGACAGGCTCGGAAAGCGGCCCATTCTCGTCGCTCGCGTACGCCGTCCACAGAAAATCGAGGACACGGCGGTGGTCGGACGCGGAGAGCGTCGTCATCGCCCGAGGATACGTCAGATGACGTATGGCGCACAACCGGCGCTCTGTCCACCATTGGGCCTCAGATGAGATCGATCGCTGAGGAGCGCTCCGGATCCCTCGCTGCGGTTGGTGAGCCGGTTCCGGGCCCGAACGCTCGCCAGAGCGACGAGGCGGCACCGTGAGTTTTCACCACGGTTTCACTCGAACTCGACGATCACTTGCTGTCGCCGCGGGCGCCTGCTTTGCCGCGCTCGCGTTCGCAGGATGCTCCGGCGGAGACGAGACGACGGCCGATGGTGGGCTGTCCGGGGAATGGATCGCCTACGAGGGCCCGATCGAGGGGACCGGGGGAGTGACCGATGCAGGAAACCGCCTCGTCCGACCGGACGGCACCGGTGACTTCTGGGTGACGCCCGACGTTCCCCGCCGCGAGGGAGGCTGGCAGCTGCATCCGGACTGGAGTCCCGACGGCAGCCGCCTCGCGTTTGCCGTTGACCAGGAGGGCGAGTCGCCGCCGAACGATACCCGGGACATCTGGGTCTCGGACGCCGACGGCTCGAACGCGGAGCGCGTGTTCGACTGCAGGCTTCCCTGTATCGAGTCTGACGATCCTGCCTGGTCGCCGGACGGGCACACGCTCTTGTTCGTCGGGCTCGACGCGGCGCAGGGCGACGCGGACAACGTCCGCCTGGTGCTGCTCGACCTCGAGAGCGGCAAGGCCACGTCCCTCGTCGTCGGCAGGGACGATCAGCGTCTTCGCTGGCCGCGCTGGTCGCCCGACGGGCGCTCCCTCGTGCTCGAAGTCTCGCAGTACTCGAGCGCCGCACTCGAGACCCTCGTCTCGACGCGGATCGCGACGACGAGCCTCGACGACCACCCGGGGACGATCACGCCGCTCACCGACCCCTCTGCCTGGGCGGCCTACCCGGACTGGCATCCCGACGACGACCTGATCGTCTACAGCACACGGCCGTGGTCGGACCTCGAGACCGGGCCGTCGAACCTCTTCACGATCCGCCCGGACGGCTCGGATCAGACGCAGGTAACGCGCTTCGGCGCCGACGGCCCGCGCGCCGTCCAGCCGACATGGACGCCCGACGGCGAGCGGATCATCTTCACGAGCGTCGAGGGCACGGGCTTCGGCGAGCCGACGATGGCGACGATCCACCGGGACGGGACCGGCCTCGCCTCGGCCACCTCCTCGGGACCGATGTTCGGAACCCACCCGCGGCTGCGGCCGCGCCCGTGAGCCGCACGCCTGCCCGGCCCAGCCTCTCCGCGACGATCGCAGCGGTCGCGCTCGCGATCCCCCTCGCCGCTCTCGTGACCGGCTGCGGCTCCGACTCGTCGACCGACGCGACAAGCGGCGGCGGCTGGGTCGTCTACAGCTGGGATGGGACATGCGGGTCGTCGCCTCCCGGCGCGTCCGAGACCCAGGGTCTTTGCCTCGTCCGCCCCGACGGCACCGAACCGCACCGGATCCTGCTCGACCTCGCGGACTCGAAGAAGCCGGACTGGTCGCACGACGGGCGCAGGCTCGCCTTCACTGCGCCAGACGACGCGGGTGCACAACGGATCTGGACATCGGCCGCCGACGGGTCTGAGGCCGCACCGGTCGTGACGGACGCCGACTGCGACGTGGAGGAGGGGTACCCGGCCTGGTCGCCGGACGACAGCGAGATCGCGTTCATGTGCCTGCACGGCCCGCAGGAGCGGGCGGACCTGGACGTCGTTGACCTCGAGACAGGCGCGACCCGCACCGTTGTCGCCGCGACGGCGGAAACGAACGCGTGGGCACCACGCTGGTCGCCCGACGGGGAGTCTCTGACGTTCAACCTCGAGCACGTGACCGACGGGACGTTCGACGGGTCGGCGGTGGCGACGGCGCCGTCCTCGGGTGGCGTGCCAACGATCGTCTCGCCCAAGGAACTGACGTCCGCCGGGTATCCGGACTGGAGCCCGGACGGGACGTCGATCGTGTTCGCGACCTACGGGATCGCCGAGTTCCCGCCGGACGTGAAGGGCGCGTCGAACCTCTATTCCGTTGCCCCGGACGGCAGCGGCCTACGGCGGATCACGCGCTACGCCATCGGCGGCCCGCGGGCGGGCTGGGCGACCTGGACGCCCGACGGGAAGCAGCTCGTGTTCACCCGCGTCGACGAGTCCGGTGCGCGCCGGATCGCTTTCGTCGCGCTGGACGGCACCGGGCTGCGCGTCGTGGACGGCATCTGGGCGAACATGCCACGGGTGCAGCCGTGAGGTGGATGCCGTTTGCAGCCGTGGTCGCAGGGCTACTCGCGCTCGTCGCCGGCTGCGGCTCGAGCGACTCCGAGCCGTGGATCGCTTACCAGTGGGGCGCGCCGTGCGCACAGGGGGCGCCCGGCCGCGGGCTCTGCCTGACGCGACCCGACGGCAGCGACGCGCACGCGATCCTCACGGACGTCCCTGGGGGTGTGAAGGACCCGGACTGGTCGCCGGACGGCACGACGCTCGCCTTCGTCGTGGTCGGCGAGGATGGGGTCGGGCGCATCTGGACGTCGGCCGCCGACGGCTCCGGGGCGAAGCAGGCGCTCGAAACGACGGCCCGCTGCCCGGCCGAGGCGCGTGCGCCCGCCTGGTCGCCCGACGGGAAGCGGCTCGCGTTCGGCTGTTTCCACCCAGACCCGGAGCCGATCGAGCTCGCGATCGCCGATCTCGAGACGGGGGACGTGACCACCGTCTGGACGTCCGGCCGCCTGGAGCAAGCCTGGAGCCCGCGCTGGTCACCCGACGGCTCCTCGCTCGTCTTCGAGCTCGAGCAGCTCAGCGCCGACCGGGAGCGCACGACGGGGACGGGCCTCGCAATCGTGCCGTCCGCCGGCGGGGCTGCGCGGCGGATCACCCCCGTCTCGATGTTTGCGACCTACTCCGACTGGAGCCCCGACGGAGAGCGGATCGTCTTCTCGACCTACGGGATCGATTCGTTCGAGACGGGCGGCCCCGGGGCGACGAACCTCTACACCGTGAAGCCCGATGGAACGGAGCTCCGGCCGGTGACCCGATACGCGGAAGGTGGTGTGCGGGCAGGGCATCCGTCGTGGACGCCGGACGGCGAGCGGATCATCTTCACGCGGATCACCGACAGCGCGACACAGAACGACGGCTACGGCCAGCGGCGGATCGCTTTCGTCGACCCCGACGGGTCGGATCTGCAGGTGATCGATGGGCAGTGGTCGACGCACCCGCGGCTACAGCCGTGAACGAGAGTTCTGGTTTCTGATATGACAACAAGACGATGTTGGTCTGTGTCGATGAACCCTTCGGAGCCCAATGACGTCACACCCGTTTCTTGTGATCTACGATCCGGACGCCGTCCTCGAGCTCGAAGAGCTTAGTAGCCGACAGGAACGCAAGGCACGTTCACGGTCGTCGACAAGCTCCGTCGGCTCGGGGAGCGGCTCCCGCCGCCGCATATGAAGCTGTTGCAAGGGGAGCCAGGGCTCCTAGAGCTCCGGCCCCGTCAGGGCAACTCGCCGGTGCGTCCGATCTACGCGCGGCTGGATCAGGGGTTCGTGATTCTCGCTTTCTCGACCAAGCCAGACAAGGCAGGATTCGCCCGCGCGGTCAACGCGGCACACCGGCGCTTGCGGCAGTACCGGCCATGAGAGGCGGTCCCGGCTCTTGACAGCATGATAATCCCAGAGTTATCATTGATGGACGATGAAGATGTCCACCGATGTGAAGACTCACGATGCCGTTCTTGCGGAGGAAATGCTGCGTGATCCGATGTTCCTCGAAGAGTGGGAGCAGACCGCATTAGCACGGCTTGTAGCGGCTCAACTCATTGACTATCGGGTCCGCGAGAACCTTTCACAGCGAGCGCTCGCGCTCAGGCTCGGAGTGAAGCAGCCCTACGTCGCCCGACTCGAGTCGGGCGACCGCAACCCGGAGTTCGTCACGCTCGTCCGCCTCTCGCGTGTGCTGGGCATCGAGTTCGTGATCGACATCCGTCCCGAGGCACGGAAGGTAGCGAAGCTGGTGACGAAACGCGTCGCTCGCGCAGAGACGACGTTTTCGTTCGAGGGTGTTTCCGTTGTCGTAGACGCCGCGTAGCGCTGACGCTGGACGAGCGGGAGACGTACTCCTTTTAAGGCGACGTGCGCGCCGCCGTGAGCCCTTCTGCGGCTACGGCGGCGTAATGCGCTATGAAAGATAAAAAAAATGCGCTAAAGTTTTGACACATGAAGCATACATCGCTCTATCTGGAAGAGGCTTTACTCGCCGAAGCCGGTGAGATTCTCGGTACGCGCGGGCCGACAGGAACGGTTCGGGCTGCACTCGCGGATGTCGTTCGCCGCTCACGGTTGCAGTCGCTGACCGAGTGGGACGTCGAGCTCCAGCCCGAGGAGCTGGACGAGTTGCGCCGACCCCGCATCGAGGGTCGCACTGTCTAGCTCGGCGCCGGGTCGAGCCATGCTCGCAGACAGCTCGGCCTGGATCTGGTCTCGTCGAAAGGCATACCCGGAGCTCCGACGCTGGTTTGACAAACAGCTCGAGGCCGACGCGATCGTCAGCTGCGATCTCGTACGGCTCGAGCTGCTCTACGGAACGCGCAGCGGCGAGGCGCACGATCAGCGCAAGCGCGATCTGGACGCGCTCGACACCTGCCCGATCACGCCCGTCGAATGGCGGCGGGCGATCGAGGTACAGGGAAAGCTCGCTCACCTCGGCCCCGATCGTCACAAGCAGGTCAAGATCGCCGACCTCCTCGTCGCCGCGGCAGCCGAGAGCGCCGGCGTCGAGGTTCTCCACTACGACGCTGACTTCGAGGTGATCGCCGACGTTACGGGCCAGCCGATCCATTGGCTTGCCCCGCGAGGCAGTCTCCGTTAAGCCTTGTCGCCGCGCATTGCCATCGACAGCGCGCCCGCGAAGGCGGCGCCGATGAGCGGGCCGACGATGTAGATCCAGAGGCTCCCGAACTCCCCGGCCCAGATCGCAGGATCGATCGAGCGTGCCGGGTTGAACGAGCCACCCGAGCTCGGGCCCATCGTCACCGCGGCGGTGAAGATGAATCCACCGATCGCAACCGGTGCGAGGACGCCCTTCCACGGTGCCGAATCATCGGTGGCGACCGTGATGATCACCGAGACGAACAGGAACACTGCGACGAGCTCGATCAGCATTGCCCGCCAGTCCTCGACTCCCTTGCCCGGGTTCGTGACGAGAGAGTCCTTGACGTCGCTCGTGTAGAGGATCGTCGCAACGACCGCGGCAATGAAGCCTCCGATCAGCTGCGCGACCCAGTAGGGGAGCACCGCAGCCATCGGGAACTTCCGTCCGACAGCGAGGCCGAACGTGACGGCGGGATTGAAATGGCCGCCCGAGATCTGCCCGAACGCGGCGATCATCAGGCCGAGGCCGAGACCGAAGCCTGCTGCGACCCCCGCGGAGGCGATCGAGCCGGGGAGGTTCACCGAGGCGGCGATGCCGCTGAAGCCGATGAAGAAGAAGCCAAAGGTGCCGACGACCTCGGCAAGAAGTCGGTTGCTCATCGATGGCGTTTCCACAGTGGTGCCTCCCGGAATCGGTGTTGACGGTCACGTTGCGCCCGTACGGCGGAACACGTGGAATCTACGCCAACGGCCGGACGGGTCGTGCGTCCCACCGGCTACCGTTGGCGCACGATGACGCCGAAGCATGAAGGCCCACCGGCCTACAGCACCGCCGCTGTCAGCGTGGTTCGTCTGCCGGGCGGGGGAGAGGTAGACGATCGCGTTGCGGTCGAGGAGCCTCTCGAGCTGCGGATCGGCGGGCAGCCCGTTGCCGTCACGATGCGGACGCCCGGGCACGACGAGGAGCTCGCGCTCGGCTTCGCGCTCTCCGAAGGACTGCGTCCGCTCTCAGCGCGCATCCCCGACGACCTGGCGGCAAACACGATCGAGCTCGAGGCACCCGGCTTCGACCCCGCCAGGATCGCGCGCTCGTTCTACACGACGTCCTCGTGCGGCGTCTGCGGCAAGGGCGCGCTCGAGGCGATCGCAGTCGAGTCGGAGCCGGTCGAGAGCGCGCTCACGATCAGCGGCGATCTCGTCGGCTCGCTCCCCGACCGGCTCCGCGAGGCTCAGGCCGCGTTCGACTCGACCGGCGGCCTGCACGCGACAGGCCTCTTCACCGCCGCCGGCGAGCTCGTGTACGCGCGGGAGGACGTCGGCAGGCACAACGCGATGGACAAGGTGATCGGTCGTGCGTTCCTCGAGGGGCTCCTGCCTCTTACCGATCACGTCCTCTGCGTCAGTGGGCGCCTGTCGTTCGAGCTCGTCCAGAAGGCCGCGGTTGCCGGATGCCCGATCGTCGTCGCCGTCGGTGCTCCGTCGTCCCTCGCTGTCGAACTCGCTGTCGATCGTGGCATCACGCTCTGCGGATTCGTGCGCGATGGCCGCTGCAACATCTACTCGCGGCCGGAGCGCATCACGACCTGAGGAAGGGGGAGAGGCTTCAGCCTCTCCTCTGGGTTTCCCGCAACGCCGATTCCAGATCAACGCCGGTCACGACTTCGAGCAGAGCCCGGGCCAGGATCGACTCGGGATCACGATCGGGCCAGACGAGGCCGACGGTGCTCGTCGTCGTTGGCGCGACGAGCGGAATCACGCGCATCCCCGCCGGCACGTCGAACACGTGGAGCCACGCGTGGGCCAGCACGCTCGACCAGTGGCCGTCACGGACGTGGGCGAACATCGTCGAGATCGAGTTCGTCTCGACGGTCGGCTGCGGCTCGGCGCCGGCCTCGTGGAAGATGCTGTCGAGGATCCGGCGGTTCTGCATGTCGCCGGTGAGGAGGCAGAGTGGGAGTTGCGCGGCCTCAGCCCAGGTCACCTCGTCGCGCCCGGCAAACGGGCCTCCGGCGCCGGTCAGCAGCACGTAGTGCTCCTCGTAGAGAACGAGCGTGCGGACACCCTTGAGCGGCTCGGAGTCGAGGTACGTGAGGCCCAGCTCGAGCTCGAAGTCGTGCAGCCCGCGCTCGATCTGGCGTGAGTTGAGCGACTGCACGGTGACGCTGAT
>JAYTJO010000315.1:0-3377 GCA_043730975.1 Thermoleophilia bacterium
AGGACCCGCTCGAAGTTCCAGAAGTCCACCTCCCCCGCACCGGCGAGATCGACGGGGTTCGCCGTGATGATCGTCGGCGCGATCTCGACCAGCCTCGTCTTGAGGCCATCGGACAGCTCGGGCAGCTCGAGCCCGGCCTCCGTGACGAGGTCGGCCGTCACGACTCCCGTGCCACCGCCGTCTCCCACGATCGCCACCCTGCGCCCGCGCGGCCGGTGCGGGGAGAGGCTCGCGAGCGCACGGTCGATAAGTTCCTTGGGAGTCGCGACACGGAGAATCCTCGCCGCGCGGCAGGCAGCCTCGACCGCAGCCGAGTCGCTCGCGAGCGCGCCGGTGTGCGAGGCAGCAGCACGTGCTCCCGCTTCGCTGCCACCGGCAGCGAGCAGGACGACCTGCTTCCCTGCTGCGACCGCGGCAGCACCGGCCCTTGCGAAGGCGCGCCCGTCGCGGAAGTCCTCGCAGTAGACGGCGATCACGCGCGTGTGCTCGTCGGCCGCGTAGGACTCGACGAGCTCGGCCGCCTCGATGTCGGCCTGGTTGCCGAGTGAGGTGAAGCGCGAGACCCCGACGCCGTACTCGGCCGCAAGCAGGCTCACCTCGAGCGCGAGGTTGCCGCTCTGCGAGATGATGCCGATCGATCCCGGCGTGAAATTGTTGGAGCCAACGTCGAGCTCGGCGGCGGCGTCGTAGACGCCAAGGCAATTCGGGCCGACCATGACGGCCCCGGCGGCCCGGACGCGCTCGGCGACCGCGGCCTCGCGTGCCTTGCCCGCATCGTCGATCTCCCCCAGTCCCGCGGTGATCGCGACGATCGCCCTGGCGCCCACCGCGAGCGAGTCATCGATTGCCTGCTCGAACGCGGACTCCGGGAGGGAGATGACGACGAGATCGGGCGGACCGGGTAGCTCGGCGAGCGAGGTGTACGACTCGCGGCCGAGGATCTGACCGCCCTTGCGGTTGACGAGCCAGACGTCGCGCCGGTGCGCGCCGCGTAGAGCGCCGACCGAGATCCACTGGCCCCACTTCGTCGGGTCGTCAGAGGCGCCGAGAACGGCGACCGAGTGCGGGTCGAACAGCGGTTTCAGGTCGCGCACGGGGGGAGCGTACGTGAGTCCATCGACTCGCGGTGCACCCCGACGACCGGCAGCGACGGCCCGCAGATCCTCGAAGCCTGTACCGTCGCCAATGACGTCCAAGGAGGGACTATCACCGCCGATCTCATCCTCGCCCTCGACCAGGGCACCACCTCGAGCCGGGCCGCGCTCGTCGATACCGCCGGTCGCCGGATCGCCGAGCGGCAGTTGCCGCATCGTCAGCACCACCCGCAGCCAGGACTGGTAGAGCACGATCCACTCGAGATCCTCGAGGCGATCGGCATCTGCGCTCGCGACGTGCTGTCCGAGATCGAGATCGACCGCGTTGCAGGGGTCGGGATCACCAACCAGCGCGAGACGATCGTCGTCTGGGAGCGGGCCACAGGCCTCCCGATCGCGAACGCGATCGTCTGGCAGGACAGCCGCACCGCCGACCGGTGTGGCGAGCTCGTCGCTGCGGGCGCGGAGGCCCGCGTGCGCGAGCTGACGGGCCTGCCGATCCAGCCCTACTTCTCGGCCACGAAGCTCGCCTGGCTGCTCGACACGGTGCCCGGAGCGCGGGCACGGGCCGGGCGCGGCGAGCTTGCCGCCGGCACGATCGAGTGCTGGCTCGCCTGGCACCTGACCGGCGCAACGGACGGTGGCGTCCATGTCTCCGACATCACGAACGCCTCCCGAACGCTGCTTCTGAACACGGAGACGCTCGAGTGGTCGGACGAGCTGCTCTCGCTCTTCGAGGTGCCCCATACCGTGCTTCCCACGGTCGTGCCAACGTCCCAGCCAGGTGGGATCGCGCTGACCCGAGCCGACGGCCCGCTCGGAGCGGCGCTCCCGTTGCTCGCGACGATCGGCGACCAGCAGGCGGCCCTCGTCGGCCAGGCGTGCCTCGCGCCCGGCGAGGCAAAGTGCACGTATGGCACCGGAGCATTCCTGCTCGTCAACACGGGCACTACCCGCCCGGCTCCCGGGGCAAGTCTCCTCGCCAGCCCCGCGTACCAGAGTGCGGGGAGCGCCCCCGTGTACTGCGTCGAGGGCTCGATGGCGGTCGCCGGGCGCGCCATCGCATGGCTTGCGGACGAGCTGCAGGCGCTTCCCGATCCGGTCTCCTCCGCGAGCATCGCCGCGGAGGTCGAGGACTCCGGTGGCGTCCGCTTCGTCCCCGCCTTCCAGGGGCTCTACGCTCCCTGGTGGGACTCCACAGCGCGGGGAGCGATCCTCGGGCTCACGCTCCACTCGACCCGCGCGCATGTCGTTCGAGCGGCTCTCGAGAGCATCGCGTTCCAGACCCGGGCGGTGCTGGACTCGGCCGAGCAGAGTACGGACGTCGGGGTCGCGGCACTCCGGATCGACGGAGGAATGACCGCGAACCGCGTGTTCGTCCAGGCACTAGCAGACGTCCTCGGGCGGCCGGTAGAGATGGCCGCCGACACCGAGGCGACCGTGCGCGGGGCGGCCTTTGCCGCCGGGCTCGCGGCGGGTCTCTGGGACGGGTCGGACGCGTTGCGAGAGTTGCGAGGCCCGGTCGAGGTCGTCGAGCCGGCCTGGGATGCCACGCGCCGCGAGACCGAGTACGCCGACTGGCTACGAGCCGTCGATCGGTCTCGGAGCTGGGCTTGAGCGGTTCTCCTCCAGCCGCCGACCACCCGGCTGCAGCAAGCCTGACGCGATCCGCGCGGCTCGAGCGGCTCGCCGCCGAGAAGTTCGACCTGCTCGTGATCGGAGGCGGTGCACTCGGCGCATCGACGGCCTGGGCGGCCTCGCGTGCGGGCGCGCGCGTGGCACTCGTCGATGGCGGCGATGCGGCAGGTGCGACGTCGAGCGCCTCCTCGAAGCTCGTCCACGGCGGCCTGCGCTACCTCGGTCTGGGCGACGTGAAGCTCGTTCGGGAGGCCCACCGGGAGCGCCGCTGGAATGCCCGTCTCGTGGCTCCGCATCTCGTGCGCCCGCTTCAGTTCATCCTGCCGGTCGGGCCCGAGACGCCGCATCGTCCCGCGGAGATTCGCCTCGGTGTGTTCGCCTACGCAGCACTCTCGGGTTTCAGAGATGGCCGCACCGGCCGCCTCGAGCCCGCCGAGGCGTACACTTTGGCGCCTGGCCTTCGCCGCGACGCGGAGCGCACGTACGTCGCCTACCACGATCATCAGACCGACGACGCGAGGCTTGTGATCGCCGCATTACGGACGGCGGAGATTCTGGGGGGCACCTGGCTCAACTACGCGCGCGTCGAGGCCCTTCGGATCGCGGGAGGCGTCGTCGCCGGTGCCGACGTCCTCGACGTCGTCT
>JAYTJO010000316.1:0-6958 GCA_043730975.1 Thermoleophilia bacterium
GAGTGACGACGACTGGCACACGGTGATCGAGACGAACCTCTCCTCGGTCTTCTACACCTGTCGCGCGATCGCGAGACCGATGATGAAGAAGCGCGCCGGCGCGATCGTGAACGTCTCGTCGATCGTCGGCGTCCACGGCAACTGGGGCCAGACGAACTACGCGGCCTCGAAGGCCGGAATCATCGGTTTCACGAAGTCCCTTGCCCGGGAGCTCGGCAGCAGAAACGTCAGGGCGAACGTCGTCGCACCCGGGTATATCACGACGCAGCTCACAGACGTGCTGCCGGAGGAGGCCACGGAGGCGATGCGGCAGCAAACGCCGCTCGGCCGCCTGGGCGCTCCTGCGGACGTTGCCGGCGCGGTTCGATTCCTCTGCTCCGACCAGGCGTCATTCGTCACGGGCGAAGTGCTGCTCGTCGACGGTGGCCTCGGCATGTAGCCTGCTTTCCCGTGGAGACGAGCAACGGTAAACGGAGGGTCGTCGTCACCGGGATCGGTGCCGTCAGTTCCCTCGGCAACACGGCCGAGGACACCTGGGCCGGCCTGATCGCCGGAAAGTCCGGCGCGGGCCCGATCACGCAGTTCGATTCGAGCAACTACGCCGTGCATTTCGCGTGCGAGGTACGAGACCTCGAGATCACGGATTACATGGACTACAAGGCATCACGCCGGATGGATCGCTTCACGCACCTTGCGCTGGCGGCAGCCCGTCAGGCAGAGACCGACTCCGGACTCGCGATCGCTCCGATCGCCGAGCGTGTGGGTGCCGCTGTGGCGACCGGGATCGGAGGGTTGAGGTCCTTCGAGACGTGCGTCAATCAGTTGAACGACCGCGGCCCCGACCGCGTCAACCCGTTCTCGATCGTCCAGATCATCCCGAACCTCGCTGCCGGCTGGGTCTCGATCGAGCTGGGCACACGGGGCCCGCTGCTCTCCCAGTGCACGGCATGCGCAGCCTCGAACATGGCGATCGGCGATGGGATGGATGCAATCCGTCTCGGCCGGGCCGACGTGATGATCTGTGGTGGCACCGAGGCACCCGTGACCCGGGTGAGTATCGCGGGCTTCGCCGCGATGCGGGCAATCTCGAGGCGAAACGACGATCCGGAGCGCGGCTCGCGCCCGTTCGACGGCGAACGCGACGGCTTCGTGATGGGCGAGGCGGCTGGAATGGTCGTGATCGAGGAGCTCGAGCACGCGAAGGCGCGCGGCGCGAAGATCTACGCCGAGCTGATCGGCTACGGCGTCTCGTCCGACGCAAACCACGTCTCCGATCCGGACCCGACGGGAGAGAACCCTGCGAGGGCCCTCAGGATGGCGTTCGGCGACGCCGGGATCGAGGCGGAGGACGTCGGTTACATCAACGCCCACGGCACATCGACGCCGTCGGGTGACTCGGGCGAGACGAAAGTCCTCAAGGTCGCGCTCGGCGAGGACAAGGCGTATCGAACGCCGATCTCCTCGACGAAGGGCGCGACGGGGCACTGCCTCGGTGCAGCGGGAGCGATGGAGGCGATCTTCACGATCCTCGCGCTCGAGCGCGGGATCCTTCCCCCGACAATCAATCAGACGACGCCCGACCCGACGTGCGACCTCGACTACATCCCGAACGAGGCCCGCCACGAGCAGGTCGAGATCGGTGTCTCGAACTCGTTTGGTTTCGGTGGGCACAACGCGTGCCTCGTGTTCCGCCGCTGGCACGACGGGGCGTAGGACAGGGCGGCCGTGGAGCTGCGTCGCCCCGACCCAACAGCCGATTTCACGGCTGTCCTCACTCTCATGCAGGCGTGTGACAGGGCGGTCTACGGTGACACCGATTGGACCGAGCTGGAACTGCGCGAGGAGTGGGAAGGCCTCGATCTCGAACGGAACGCCTGGCTCGCGATCGACGCCGCCGCGGTCGCCGGAGTGATGCATCTCTCGGAGATCCGCAACGGCCGAATCATCACGGACGGGTACGTGCACCCTGACCACGCCGGTCGAGGCGCCGGGACGTTGCTCCTCGCAGCCGTCGAAGCGCGGGCGCGAGAGCTCGAGCAGGGACTCGTACCCGGTGGGCGCGTCTATCTCGAGTCGGCACACCTCGTCGGAGACGCCACGGCACCGGAGCTCTTTTCGAGCAGGGGATACGATGCGGTACGGACGTTCTTCCGCATGGTGCGGTCGCTGGAGCAACAGGAGCGGGAGCCCGTGCTGGCCGCCGGTCTCGAGTTCCGGTCGTTCGACCCCGACCTCCACGGCGCTCGGCTCCATGCCGCCTTCGATGAGGCGTTTGCGAGCGAGTGGGCCTACAACCCGCAGCCGTACGAAGCGTGGCGGGAGCGGGTCCTCGGTGGGCAACGGTTCGACCGGGAGCTCTTCGCCGTCGTCTGGGACGGAGACGAGATCGCGGCTTTCTCGCTCAACTACGACAAGCGGATGGGCGACTGGGGCTGGATCGGGAGCGTCGGCGTCAGGCCCGCGTGGCGTCGCCGCGGCCTCGGGCTGGCGCTCCTGCACGAGAGCTTCTGCCGTTTCGCCGCCCGCGGCGAGATCACTGTCGCCCTCGGTGTCGACAGCGAGAATCCGACCGGCGCGACGCGACTCTACGAGCGTGCCGGGATGCGGGTTCTGTGGCGCGCCGACGTCTGGCAGAAAGAGCTGCGGGCAGGTGACTGAGTCGTGAGCGCGCTCCGTGCACGCTGCCCCGACTGCCGGACTTACACGGCCGTCGCGATCGATACCGAGTACCAGTGCCACAGCTGTGGTCGCGAATTCGCAGCCGGGCTCGTCCGCGTCCCTCGCGCCTGGGGCACGGGCGGCGAGACGATGGCTGCCGCTGCCTCGCTCGCGCTACCGTACCCCGAGGCGGCGGTGATCGGGGAGCAGTCGCTCGAGGAGCAGATCGCTGCCCAGATCCGGAATCTGCCCGCACTGCCCCTCGTTCTCGGTGGGTGCTGCTGCTCGCACATCGGAGCGATCCGCGGCCTCGCCGCGCGTCAGGGTCGACTCGCCGTGATCTGGATCGACGCGCACGGGGATCTCAACACGCCCGACAGTTCGCCGTCAGGGAACGAGTGGGGAATGCCCCTGCGGATGGCGATCGACACGGGCGCCATCTCGCCGGAGGACGTTGCGCACGTCGGTGCCCGCAGCCTCGATCCGGCCGAGCTCGCGTACATGGCAACCGTTGGAATCGACGCGGACATCGACCGCGCTCTCGAGGGATGTGATCGCGTCTACGTGGCCTTCGATTGCGACGTCCTGCGACCCGGTGAGCTCGCCGTGCTCATGCCCGAGCCGGGTGGACCGACGCTCCGTGAGGCAGAAACGCTGCTGGCCGATGTCGCGGGCAGGGGCACGCTCGCGGGTCTCGGACTGACGGGAATGACAGCTGCAGCAGACCCCGCGGTTCTTGTCAGGCTCGCCGCCGCGGCCGGACTGTAACCGTCTCCGGGCGAGACGGGTCTAAGATGGCGCAGATGTCCGCCACCGACAAGATCGACGTCTCGATCGAGCACAAGCAGGCCACCCTCGACGACGGGACGGCGAAGAAGCACCCGAACACCTGTCCCGGTTGTGGATCCCACTACCGCGACGACGAGCTCCAGGAGCACCTCCGGGTCTGCCCGCAGTGCGGGCACCACTTCCCCGTCCGAGGGCTCGAGCGGATCAGGCAGCTCGCTGACCCGAATAGCTTCGTCGAGGACGAGAGCGCGTTGCGCTCGGGCGATCCCCTCGAGTTCTTCGATCTCAGGCCATACACCGAACGACTCGCCGAGGCCGAGGTGGCGACCGGGCTCGGTGACGCGATGATCACCGGAACCGGTCGCATCGAGCTGCTTCCGTGCAGGCTCGCCGTTATGGACTTTTCCTTCATGGGCGGCTCGATGGGCAGCGTCGTCGGCGAGAAGTTCGCCCGCGCCTGCGATCACGCAGCCGCGGACGGCCTGCCACTCGTCTCCGTCTCTTCGTCGGGCGGTGCCCGCATGCAAGAAGGGATCCTGGCGCTGATGCAGCTGCCGAAGACGATCTGCGCCCTCGAGGATCTCCATGAGGCGGGTGGAGTGATGATCTCCGTGATCGCGCACCCGACGACGGGCGGCCTTCTTGCCAGCTTCGCCACGCTGGGCGACGTGCTCGTCGCAGAACCGGGCGCCCTGATGTCGTTTGCAGGCCCGCGAGTCGTGGCGCAGACGACCCGCGAGAAGCTGCCCGAGGACTTCGGGCTCGCCGAATCCAATCTTCGCTTCGGCCACATCGACCGTATCGTGCCGCGTGGTGAGCTCCGGCCTGTGCTCGCCCAGCTCCTCCGCCTCTTCGGGAGCAAGCCGTGACGAGCGACGCCGAGCTCGGACTGCGCGACCGCCTCGCCAAGCTCAGCGGCGTGAAGCTCCTCCGTGGGACGCAGCTCTCGGCGGAACTCGAGCGCCTCCAGCGGCAGCTCGAGCGACTCAAGGACGACACCTCCGACGAGGAGATCTGGAAGCGGGTCGAGCTCGCCCGTCACCAGGAGCGTCCATATACGCTCGATTACGTCGAGCGGATCCTCGACGAGTTCTTCGAGCTTCACGGTGACCGCGGCCGAATGGACGATCACGCGATCGTGGCGGGAATCGGCAAGCTCGAGGGTCGCACGGTGGCGCTGCTCGGGCATCAGAAGGGACGCGATCTGAAGGAGCGTACGAAACGCAACTTCGGCATGGCGTACCCCGAGGGCTACCGTAAGGCGATCCGTGTCATGGAGCTCGCGGAGCGGCACCGGTTCCCGCTGATCACGCTCGTCGACACGCCGGGCGCCTTCCCGGGGATCGCCGCAGAGCAGCACGGGCAGGGCGGCGCGATCGCGCGATCGCAGGCCACGATGATTCGCCTCGGCGTACCCACCGTCGCTGTCGTGATCGGGGAGGGTGGCTCGGGTGGGGCGATTGCGATCGCCGTCGCAGACCGTGTCCTGATGCAGGAGAACGCGATCTACTCGGTGATCTCACCCGAGGGGTGTGCCGCGATTCTCTGGCGCGACGCCTCCCAGGCAAAGAAGGCCGCTTCCGCCTTCCGCCTCGATGCCGGTCACTGCCTCGATCTCGGCGTGATCGAGGGGATTGTCCCGGAGCCCGTGGGCGGGGCGCAGACGGATCCCGACGCGGCCGCCACGCTCCTACAGGAATCGATCGTCTCTCACCTCCACGAGCTCGACGGGATCGCGCCGGACGCCCTCAGGCGTGCCAGGCGGGCGAAGTTCCGCTCGATGGGCGTCTTCGCGTAGCTTCTCCACACTATCCACAGGCTTATCCCCTGCCTGGAAAATCCTGTTTTGCAGGGAAGATGCTGTGTCTATGTCGGAGATGTTAAGCCAGCAGCCAATCCGCGATGATGGTTCGGTGGCACTCGACGACTATCGCCGGAAACGCGACCCGAACCGGACACCCGAGCCCTTCGAGGGAGGTGCCTCCTCCGAAGAGCTCCGCTTCGTCATCCAGCGCCACGCGGCCCGCCGGCTGCACTACGACCTGAGGCTCGAGCGCAATGGTGTGCTCGCGAGCTGGGCTGTGCCAAAGGGGATGCCCATGACGACCAACGAGCGGCATCTTGCCGTCCGAGTCGAAGACCACCCACTCTCCTACGCCGACTTCGAGGGCGAGATTCCGGCCGGGCAGTACGGTGCGGGGACGGTCGAGATCTGGGCTCGCGGCACCTACGAGCTGGTCGAGGAGAAGGGAGACGGCGGCCTCACCGTGCGGCTGTTCGGCGAGCGTCTCGACGGGATCTGGACGCTCGTTCCGGCGAAGCTCGACGGCGATCCAAAGAACTGGCTCCTCCTGCGCAAGGACGGCGCTGCCTCGTCGCGGTCGTACGCGCCGATGCTCGCCACTTCGACGGACGCGCTTCCGACCGGGGGCGAGTGGGCGTTCGAGCCCAAGTGGGACGGTTACCGCGCTGTCGTGCGTCTTGCGGGCGGCGAGGCCACGCTCACGAGCCGCAACGGCAACGACCTTACCGGGCGCTTCCCCGAGGTCACGAGAGCTCTCGTTGCAGGCGTCCGCTCCCCTGCTGTGGTTCTCGACGGCGAGGTTTGCGCGCTCGACGAAGCCGGTCGGTCGGACTTCGGGTTGCTGCAGCGCGGGGAAGGGACGCTCGTCTTCGTTGCCTTCGACGTGGTCGAACGTGACGGCGAGTCACTCGTCGAGCGCACCTACGACGACCGGCGTCGCGTGCTCGAGGACGTGATCCGCGCCGACGGTGGTGGGGTACTCCTCTCCCCGTCCTTCGATGACGGCGCCGCGCTCGAGGCGGTCGCTCACGAGCGCGGCCTGGAAGGCGTCGTCGCGAAGAAGCGAGCCTCGGCGTATCATCCAGGGCGACGGTCTCCGGACTGGCGGAAGCTCAAGCTCAAGCATCGCCAGGAACTCGTGCTCGCGGGTTACACACGCGGCAAGGGCCGTCGCAGTAGCGGCATCGGCTCCCTCATCCTCGGTGTTCACGGTGCAGGTGGGTTCGCATACGCGGGCAACGTCGGGACGGGGCTCGCCGACGCCGAACTAGACCGGCTAGAGAGCCTGCTTGCGCCCCTCGTTCGACCGGACTCACCGTTCGACGAGGTGCCGCGCCTGCCTCGCGTGCGTCGTGAGGACGTGACCTGGGTCGAGCCGACGGTCGTCGCCGAGGTCGAGTTCGCCGAGTGGACGAAGGACGGGCGGCTCCGAGCACCTGTCTATGTTGGGCTGCGTGACGACAAGCCGGCAGAGGACGTCGTCGCGGAGAGGATCCCGATGCAGACCGAGCTGAAGCGCGGCTCGCGGCGGTTGAAGCTCACGAACCTCGACAAGCCGTTCTGGCCGGCTGAGGGCATCAGCAAGGGCGACCTGCTCGCCTTCTACCGAGACATTGCGCCCGTGCTCGTGCCGCACCTCCGCAACCGCCCGTTCACGATGAAGCGCTATCCCGACGGCTGGCAGGGCAAGCACTTCTTCCAGAAGGA
>JAYTJO010000317.1:0-1751 GCA_043730975.1 Thermoleophilia bacterium
CGGTTCAGGCCCTCCCCGACAAGCACGCCAATTCAGAATCAACCATCCATCGGTCAATCCCAGGGCGGCGGATTGGTGGCCCAACGGCCGCCGACCATCGTTGCCACGACCTCTACCGATTCGAGCTCGTCGGCAGGGCAGAGGAACGGATCGCGCGAGAGGACGACGAGATCGGCCAGATAGCCGGGGAGGAGCTTGCCGCGCCGGCGCTCGTCACCGGCCAGCCAGGCTGGGGTGACCGTGGATGCAATGATTGCCTGCTCGACGGTAAGCGCTTCCTCCGGATGCCAACCGGGCCGCTCGTCGATCGTGCGGAGAACGCCCGCGCGAATCCCGGCGAGAGGGTCGAGCTCCTCGACGGGTGCGTCCGATCCGTTGACGACGACGGCGCCCGAGTCCCAGAGGCTCCGGAACGCGTAGGCACCCCCGGCCCGTTCGCCCCAGTAGCGATCCGCGAGATCGCGGTCAGACGCGGCGTGGGAGAGCTGTACCGAACAGGCGATTCCCAGCTCGGCGAAGCGCGGAACATCAGCCGCGTCGAGGCACTGCGCGTGCTCGATGCGATGGCGGAGCCCGCGCGGCTCCCACGCATGTCGCGTGGCCTCGAACGCGTCCAGGGCGTTGCGATTCGCCCGGTCCCCGATGGCGTGCACTGCTACTGGCCAGCTGGCCTCAGCGCCGCGGAGAATGATCTCCTCGAGCTCCTCACGGCTCGTGATCTCGACACCGGATCCGTCGAGCATCAGCGCGGTCTGAGAGCCGAGCGTCCCGTCCATGAACGCCTTCAGGTAGCCGAGACGGAGAAAGTCGTCGCCGATCCGCGAGGGGAGTGGAAGCGCTGCGACCTCGTCGAGCCGATCGGCGGGGATCGACTGCCACACCCTGAGCGATAGGCCCTCTCGCTCATGGATTCGACCGAAGATCGATACCGCGCCGAGCCAGCCGTCCTTGTCGTGGATCGCGCCGACCCCCCGCGCGTTGGCCACGCGAATTCCCTCGCGCGTCGCCTCGACCCACTCGTCCTCGGTGACCTCGACGAACCGTTCGCGGAAGCGCCACGCAGACTCCTCCCGGAGGACACCGGTTGGTTCTCCCTGAGGATTCCGCTCGACGACGCCGCCGTGGATCTCGAGGTCGCCGTTCGCGATAGCGAGCCCGGCACTGTTGAGCCAGAGGGAGTGGTAGTCCTTCGACCACAGCGCGGTTGGCGTTGTGCCCGTCACCGCATCGAGTGCCACCGCAGTCGGTCGATCTGGCCATGCTGCGTCGCGCCAGCCCGTTCCCCGGATCCAGCGACCGCGGCGGGGATGCGCTTCGACGAGCGCGAGAGCGGCCGCGACCGACGTCGCTTGCTCGAGATGCACATCGTGGCGTGCAAGTGCCCAGGTCGGGAAGTGCACATGTGAGTCGGTGAACGCCGGAAGGACGCACCGGCCCTCGAGGTCGACCCGTTCGGGCGTCGGGAGCATCCACTCGTGCGTTCCCACCCCTCCTGCGATGATCGGCCCTGCGATCGCGAGTGCTCCCGCCGTCGGAAGCGACCGGTCGAGCGTACGGATCACACCGTTGTCGAGGATCACGTCAGCGAGTCGGAACGATGGCGTAGATCTTGCGTGCGGTCTCGCTCACGTGCCAGGTACCCGACCAGCCGTCGGGCGTGATCAGGACGACGCCGGGCGCGATCACTGTCGTCGTGCCGTCGTCTCCGACGATCGTGCCGCTACCCGAGATGAAGTGCATCAACTCGGAGA
>JAYTJO010000318.1:0-4726 GCA_043730975.1 Thermoleophilia bacterium
CGAGCTGCTCGTAGAGTGCGAGCTGGCCGCGCGCCATCACGTCTGCGTCGCTGCAGTAGAGGCCGATGGGCGCGTCGATCACGGCTGCGCCGAGGTCGAGCATCATCGGGCCAACGGGAACGCGGTCGGTCGGTCGGCGCTCGAGCGTGGCCAGGACGAGCTCCCGCGAGGTCATTGCCGACGTCGCTTCCACTGCGCTGCCTGCGCGGCAACGGCATCCCGCTCGCTCGGTGGGACCGACGCGATAGGCTCAGGGGGCCTATGGATGGGCTCGGCCGGAGACCACCCGACGACGATCGTGACCAGCTCTGAGGAGTGCACAGTGGATGTATCGCACAAACGCTCGACGCCCGCGGTCTTGACGTGCTGAACATGCAGGAGGGGGGCGTTGATCTGTCAGGCTCCGCGCTCGGCAGGCAGCCGGGATGAGCGATCTTGCGGGCGAGATCGCGGTTGTCGTGGGCGCGAGCCAGGGAATCGGCGAGGCAATCGCACAGACCCTCGCAGGGGCCGGAGCTCGGGTAGTGGCCACGTCGCGCGATGGCGCGACGGCAGAGCACCTGGCCGCTTCCCTCGGCGAGGATCACCTGGGGCTGGCGCTCGACGTCCGGTCGACCGAGTCGGTCGACGCGGCGGCCGCGTCCGTTCTCGAGTCGCTCGGGACTCCGTCGATCCTCGTCAACAATGCCGGCATCAACCACATCGGTCCAGCCGAGTCGTTCACCGACGAGGACTGGGAAGCCGTCCTCGACGTCAACCTCACGGGCGTCTTCCGCTGCTGTCGCGCGTTCGGCGGGATGATGCTCGCCGAGGGCCGCGGATCGATCGTCAACATCTCGTCGCTGAGCGCGACCATGGGGCTGCCCGGTCGGGCTCCCTACGCCGCGAGCAAGGCGGGCATCGTCGGACTCACCCACACACTGGGGGCGGAATGGGCGGGGCGCGGCGTTCGCGTCAACGCCATCCTTCCCGGCCCCGTGCTCACGCCAATGGTTGCCGACGGGCTCGCGCGCGGTGTCCTCGACGAACGCGAGATCGCGGAACGTACGCCGGCAGGGCGGCTCGGAATGCCGGAGGACGTTGCCGGCGCTGTCCTGCTGTTCTGCCTCCCGGAGGCCGGCTTCATCACGGCGCAGACGCTGGCCGTCGACGGCGGGTACACGAAGTACGCCTCGGCGCACGGTTCCTCCGAAATCGTCACCAGGGTGGCTTCCGCCCCCGGAAAGGGCGACTGATGCCTAACCTCTTTGGCCGCGAAGTCAGCCGCGCGGAATTGTTGCGGCGGGTCGGGCGACTCGATCAGGTGGCAGGTGTCCGACTGCTCACACTCGGCGACGCGGGCGCGCGCGGTGTACGCGTGCTCGAGTTCCGCACCGGCAGCGGGTTCACCTTCGACGTTCTCGTCGACCGCGCCTTCGACATCGGTCGTTGCGAGCTACGTGGGATGCCGCTCGCGTGGCAGTCGGCGGTCGGGGTCGAGGGACCCTGGTACTACGAGCCCGAGGGACTGGGATTCTTCCGGGGCTTCGGAGGCGGGCTGCTGACGACCTGTGGCATCGACCACGCCCTGTTCATGGCAGAGGACACTGCGGCGCAGTACCACTACCCTCCCAAGCAGACGGAAACCTTCGGCCTGCACGGTCGTGTGTCGAACAGGCCGGCTCGCCTCGCGGGATACGGTGAGCGCTGGGACGGAGACACGTGCACGCTGTGGGCCGAGGGAGAGACGTTGCAGGCGACCGTCTTCGGCGAGCAACTCGTACTCCGCCGGCGGATCGAGGCCGTTGTCGGTGAGTCGTGCCTGAGGATTCACGACGTCGTCGAGAACGTCGGGCACGATCTGACCCCACACATGCTCCTCTACCACGTCAACGCTGGCTTTCCGGTCGTCGACGAGGGCTCCGAGCTTCTCGTCACCGCCTCGGGGGTCACGGCGCGGGGTGACCACCCGGTCGAGGGGTACCGCACGACGGCGGCACCCGAGGCAGGATTCGTCGAGCAGGTGTTCGAGCACGGCCTGATCGCCGATTCCGACGGTTTTTCATCCGCTGCGATCGTCAACCGACGGCTCGGCGTGGGGGTGTACGAGGTCTTTCGCCAGGAGCAGCTCCCGCACCATTTCGTCTGGCGCACGCTGGGTGAGGGAACCTACGTCGTCGGGATCGAACCGAGCACCAACCGCACGGCTGGCCGACTCGATGCGCGTGAGCGGGGTGAGCTGATCGAGCTCGCCCCGGGCGAGAGTCGCACGTACGACCTCGAGCTCGGCGCCCTCAGCGGGGCGACAGAGATCGACGACTTCGCCGCTCGCGTTGCCGATGTCAACGGGCTTTCGCTCAGCGAATGAAGGGCTCGATGTAGCGCAGCGACTGCCGGAGGGCCCGCTCGCGGCCGTCCTGCCCGTACTCGTAGGCTCGGTCCTCGACCTCGATCACGACGGGGCCGCGGTAGCCGACATCCGTGAGCGCGGCGAAGAACGCTCCCCAGTCGACGTCGCCGAGCCCCGGCAGCTTCGGATCGTGCCATCCGAGCCCGAGGATGCCGTGCTCGTACCGACGAACGTCGTCACGAGACCGACGTCGAGGAGGGCGGACGCGTCGATCACGGCGCGGAGGTGGTTCGCGTACACCTCCCGCTCTGCCGGGTCGGCGACGAGCGGATTCGGGTAGTGACGAACCCGATCTTCACAGGAGTGCTCCCTTCGCTCATGGTGACGACTGCGGTCATGCTACGCCGCTTCGCCGGTGTCAGCGCAGGAGTGGGCTGCCGCCTCCTGACTTCGAGATCGAGAAACCGCCGTCGACGGGAATCACAGCGCCAGTCACGAATGAGGCCGCGTCGGATGCGAGAAATGCGCACACGTCTGCCACATCCTCGGGCTCGGGAGCCCGGCCTGCCGGTGTCGACTCGACGAAGCGTTCGTCGCTGACGAAACCCGGAGCGACGACGTTCGCCGTCACGCCCTCTGCGGCAAGCTCGACCGCTGCCACCTGCGCCAGGGTGTGGAAGAACGCTCCTGCCGTGGCGGCGAGGCATGCTCCCTGCACGGGTCGCAGCGCTGCAGCGGTCGAGACGAAGATCAGGCGCCCGGGTTGCCCTTTCTCGACGAGCTCTGCAGCCGCGTCGCGCGCAGCCTGGAACGCAGTGCGGATTCCCGCGACGGTCGCCTCCCAGTCGGCCTGGGTGATCTCGAGGAACGGGGTGACCCGATGCTCGCCCGTTCCCGCGATGAGTGTCCGCTCGTCTCCGACGGCGCCGACCGCGGCGGCGAGAGGATCGGGAAGCCCGACGACACGCGCCATCAGAACTTCCCCACGACGAAGCCGCCGTCGACCCGGAGGAATTCGCCGGTCACGTAGTCGGCTTCTGGCGAGCAGAGGTACACGACCGCGTAGCCCTGCTCGATTGCCTCGGACGCACGTGGGATCGGAATCAGCTTCAACGTCGCCTCCTCGTCTGCCTTCGTCTGGAGTCCGGGCGAGCTGTCGTTGAGCTGGGACTTCACCCAACCCGGGCCGATGTGATTGACGGTGATCTCGAATTGCGCCAGCTCGATCGCCATCGTCTCCGCCATGGCTCGAAGCGCTTGCTTCGTCGATCCGTAGATCGCCATCGAGGGAAAGCCCATCTGCACGTGCACGGACGACGTAAAGACGATCCGTCCGCCCTTGCCCGATCGCACCATCGCCTGGGCAGCGGACTGGCCGACGTTGAAGGCGCCCGTGAGGTTGACACCGACGATCCGGTCGAAGCTCTCGTCGGTGATCTCCGTGAACGACTCCCATCCTGCCGTGCCCGCGTTCGAGACAGCGATGTCGAGGGGGCCGAGATCCCGCTCTACCTGTTCGATCAAAGCGTCGACCGACGCGCGATCGGACACGTCACAGGTCAAGAACGTCGATCGCCGGCCCATGGCGCGGATCTCGCCTGCGAGTTGCTCGCCCGCGTCGAGAAAGCCGATGTCGCAGCACGCGACATCAGCTCCCTCCGCAGCGAGAGCAAGTGCAATACCGCGGCCGATGCCGCGTTCGTGAGACGCACCGGTGACGAGCGCGACTTTCCCTGCGAGACGCATCAGGAGGGTGCCTTCCTCGCCGCCCAGGCCTTCTGGAACCCGGCCTTGCCTCGAAGGCAGACATCCACCGGATCCTGCTTCCAGAGCGAGTCGTCGAAGTCCATGTCGCTGAACGACCCGTCATCCGAGAAGATCTCGAGGTCGACCCACTTGATGGCGTCACCTGCCTCGAGCGCACCGAAGATCGCCGGGAGGTCGATGACCCCGTCACCCGGGAGGGCTCGATCGAAGTCGTTTCGCGTCGGGTCGCGCCAGTCGCAGATGTGGACGCTCGAGGAGATCCGGTTGCCGTTCTTGACGGTGTGCTCGACAACGTCATCTGTGTCCCAGAGGTGGTACACGTCGTAGAGGAGCTTCACGTTCGGCTCGTCGATCTCGTCCATCAGGTCGATCGTCTCCGGGATCGTCCCGATCATCGACCAGTGCCCGTAGACTTCGCGGTGAAGCGGCTCGAGCCCGAGCGTGAGCCCGTGCTCCGCTGCGACCTTTGCGCAGCGGCGCAGTCCCTCGACGACGACCCGCCTCGATTCGACCGGATCCGCCCCCTCGCCAGGGTGACCCGTCAGGCAGAGGACCACCTCGGGCTCGAAGGGCGCGAATCGCCGAATCGCGTCGCAGAGGCCCTGCGTCCGCTCCTCCGGATCTGTCGGT
>JAYTJO010000319.1:0-3343 GCA_043730975.1 Thermoleophilia bacterium
CGCAGCAGCCGTCGATCGAAGTCCCCCGGCTTCACAGGCGCGTCTGCGGGACGTGGGAGGCCACCATGCCGAGGGCAAGGGCAGCAATGAGGGCGACGGTATACACCGCGACGATCCCCGATAGCCGCCGCGCGTCAGCCGGGCTCGCCCGTCCGCCGCCAGCCTTCAGAATGCGCCAGGCGCGGAGGATGTGGCCGCCATCGAGAAATCCGATCGGGATCAGGTTGAAGAGATTGAGCAGGAATCCGACGTAGGCGAGCGCTCGGAAGAGGTCGGAGTCGACGGCGTTGCCGTAGATCAGGCACACGAGCGCGGCCACTCCGCCGGCGACAGGTCCAGCAACCGAGACGAGCGCGTTACGCCACGGGTCGAAGGGCTGATTGCGGAGGGCGACATATGCACCGAGAAACGGGATGAAGACCGGGATCTGCGGGTTGAGCCCCTGCCGTTTCGCCTCGACGTAGTGACCCATCTCGTGCACGAGGATGAGCAGGACGAAGCCGACCCCGAAGCGCCAGCCCCAGATCAGCGCGTACCCGCCGACGGCGACGAAGATGCCCAGGAACTTCAGCGAGCCGGCAAGCTTGAGCAGCACTGCGCCGGCGACGAGGAGCGGCGCGAGGATACGACCGAGCCCGGTGCGACGTGGCTTCACGACTGGCTCGTCCGGGAGACCGTTGCTCACGCCGGCTGAAACCCTGGAGACAGGCTGAAGCCTGTCACCCCTTCCGTGGCTCCGGCGACGCCGCTCACGACCCCTGACCGATCCATTCCTCGCCGCCGACGTAGATCTCCTTCTTCCACAACGGCACCGAGCCCTTGAGGGTGTCGATCGCCTCCGCGCAGGCGGCGAGCGCATCGGCCCGATGGGCCGAAGAGACGGCAATCACGACGCTCGTCTCGCCGATCCCCACGATGCCAACCCGGTGGTGAATGGCGACGTCGATCAGCGAATGTCGCTCCTTCAGGTCTGCCGCGATCCGCTCCATCTCCGCCTCTGCCATCCCCTCGTATGCCTCGTACTCGAGCCGTACGACCTCGCGGCCGCGCGACCGTGCACGGGTCGTCCCGGCGAAGGTGGCGATTGCCCCAGCGTCGTCGGAGGCGACCTCCCGGACGGCATCGTCGAGTAAGAGCGGGAGCTCCGAGAGTCGAAATGCGCCGCCGGAAACGGGAGGAATCAGCGCCACCTCATCACCCTCTGCGAGCACGGTTCCTCGATCGGCATAGCTCTTGTTGACCGCAACGAGCAGACCCGCGGGCTCGTCGCCGAGGTCGAGTGCCGGCCAGACGTCCGCAGCGACCGCACCCGATGGGAGATCGAGCTCGAGCGCCCGCGTGCCGGCGAGCTCACGGAGGCCTGCAAACAGGCGAACAGCGACCTTCATCCGTTCCAGCCTACCCCGGGGGTTGCGGAACGCGGGGGCTGTCATGTTACATCTGTCCCATGGCGACGATGCTCCCGCGCACGAATCTCAACGAGCAGGTCTACGGAACGCTGCGCAACCGCGTTCTCCAGCGCGAGCCGGGACCCGGCGTGAAGCTGAGCCTGCACGAGCTCGCGACGGAGCTCGGCGTCTCGCGCAGCCCCGTGCATCACGCGCTCACGCGCCTCGTCTCCGAAGGCTTGCTCTCGGTCAAAGCCCGTCGAGGCTACTACGTGACGCCGGTCACGCCCGCAACGGTGGGCGACGGGTACGACGTTCGCCTCGCCCTCGAGCTGCACGCGGCCGAGCGCACGGTCGGCTCCGTCGACCCCGCTCGGCTCGCCCACTTCCGGACGCTGATGGAGGAGTCGGAGCAGGCGATCTCCCAGGAGGAGTGGGACTCGGCGAACGCCGCATTCCACGAGTTCCAGATCGACCTGGCGCGGAACACGATGCTCTCCCACGTCTATCGCGAGCTCTCCGTGAACCTGATGATGCAGGTGATTCGCGGCGGCAAGCTGGAAGGCGGCGAGTACCTGGCCCGCGAGCATCGCGCGATCGTCGAGGCCTTCGAGATGAACGATCTCGCCGCGACACAGCAGACCATCCGGACGCACATCGAGTCGGGCAAGCGGATCGCGCTCGACGCGATCGAGCGCGCCGGTGGGGTGCTGTAGAGGCTAACCCGCACGAGTCGACGTAGGATCGAGGCATGGCAAGCACTCCCGACCGCCCTCAATCCGGGGCGGAGATCGACGTGAAGCCGCTGTACCGAGCCGCGGACGCGCCCGCTCGCGAGCCCGCGCCACCCGGAATCTTCCCCTTCACCCGCGGGCCGTATCCCGACATGTACCGGGGACGGCCATGGACGATGCGCCAGTACGCCGGGTTCGCGTCGGCCGAGGAGTCGAACGAGCGCTACCGGTATCTCCTTGCCCAGGGGCAGACGGGGCTCTCCGTCGCGTTCGACCTCCCGACCCAGCTCGGCTACGACTCGGACGACGCGGTCTCCGCAGGCGAGGTGGGCCGAACGGGAGTCGCGATCGATTCGCTCGTCGACATGGAGCTCCTGCTCGGCGAACTTCCCCTCGACGAGGTGTCGACGTCGATGACGATCAACGCTCCCGCGGCCTTGCTGCTGCTCCTGTACGAACTGGTCGCCGAAGGCCAGGGCGTTCCGGGAACCGCGCTCCGCGGGACGGTGCAGAACGACATCCTCAAGGAGTACATCGCGCGCGGCAACTACATCTTCCCACCCCGACCGTCGATGCGGCTGACGACCGATCTCTTCGCCTACTGCGAGCAGCGGATCCCGAACTGGAACACGATCTCGATCTCGGGATACCACATCCGCGAGGCAGGCTCGACCGCGGCGCAGGAGCTCGCATTCACGCTTGCAAACGGGATCGCGTACTGCGAAGCCGCTGTTGCAGCCGGTCTTTCGCCGGATGCGTTCGGGGCGCGCCTGTCGTTCTTCTTCAACGCACACAACGACTTCTTCGTTGAGGTGGCGAAGTTCCGGGCCGCCCGCACGATGTGGGCCATGATCATGCGTGACCGGTTTGGCGCCACGACCGCGAAGGCACAGGCACTCCGGTTCCACGCCCAGACCGGTGGCTCGACGCTGACAGCGCAGCAGCCCGAGAACAACATCGTCCGCGTCGCGATCCAGGCGCTCTCTGCCGTCTGCGGCGGCGCCCAGTCGCTGCACACGAATAGCTTTGACGAGGCGCTCGCGCTCCCGAGCCAGCACGCAGCGACGATCGCCCTTCGCACACAGCAGATCCTCATGCACGAGGCCGGGACGACCGGCACGGCCGATCCACTCGGCGGTTCCTACTACCTCGAGTCGCTCACCACCGACCTCGAACGGGAGGCGCTCGCGCTGATCGAACGGATCGATGATCTGGGCGGTG
>JAYTJO010000320.1:0-4771 GCA_043730975.1 Thermoleophilia bacterium
AGCGAGCCCGGCCGGCTCTCCTGCGAGCGGCCGCACAGGGACTTCCGGTTGCGGTCGTCTCGGCTGATGAGTCGCTCGAGGAGTGTCTCTCGGGCGGCCTCGTGAGGCCCCTCAGTGCCTGACGGAAGCGCCCGGCGACTCGCTGCCGGGACGCTCCCCGTAGCGGCCGTGCTCTACGCCTGGGCAACGCTCGAGATCGGTGCGAGGCCGGTTGTCTTGATCGGGATCACTGCGGCCGCTCTCGTCCCCGCGCTACCGGCGCGAGCAACAACGCGCGTGGCCGTTGCCGCGATCGTACTAGCAGGCATTGCTCTCGTTCTTGTCCGCACCGCGTCGGCGAGCGCTCTGGAGATCATCGATCGTGGGATCGCTGACGTGTACGCCCTCGCGCCCCCGTTCGTCGCAGCGACGCACTCCGAGCTCGCGGCGCTCGTGGCGCTCCTCGCGGCCGCATTCGCCGTCGGTGTCGCCGTGTCGGCCGGCGACAGGCCCTTCGTCGCCGCGATCATTGCCGCCGCCGGGGTCGGGATCCCGACAACGATCAATCCATCTCGCAACACGATCGCGATGGGGGCGCTCGCGCTCGTGGCGGTTCTCTGGCCGGTCGCTTGCGGCGCTATGCCGGATCGTGCCGGATTCGCGCCGGGAGCGGCGATCGTTGCGGTGGTGACGGTTGTCTCGGTCGTGCTCGTGGGGATCGGCGCTCGGCCGTCCGTCGCCGCACTCGACTGGAGGAGCTGGAACCTCGTGCGCGATTCGGACGCCGGTCGAGCCGTGACGCTCGTCTGGAGCTCGAATTACGCCGGCGTCGACTTCCCCCCCGACAAGACGACCCTGCTGCGAGTCTCCGCGCCACGCCGAGGGCTCTACTGGCGCGCGACGACCCTCGATTCCTTTGTCGGAGATCGGTGGATCGAGGCTCTCCATCATCCCGCAGAGGCCTCAACCGGGCGACTCTTGCCCCGAGATGACCTGCTCCCGGCCGCCGCAGCACGACCCCGTAACTGGGTCAAGCAGGAGATCGAGGTGCGCGCCGTGATCGACTACCACGTCATCGCCGCGGCACAACCGGTCGCTATCGACACGCGTTCGGCATCGTCCCCGCGCTACCTCAGCGGGGGCGTGATGCTCAAGTCGGGCGGGTCGGGAGCGCTCAAGCGCTACACGGTGTGGAGCTACGCGCCTACACCCACCCCCGACGAGCTCGTGCGATCCCCCGCCGCGTACCCTCGCGCTCTCCTCCAGTACCTCGACGTTGGACGACCGGCCACTCCGTTCGGCACGTACGGCGGACAAACCGTGGTCGGGCCGTCCACTCCGCCGTTCGGCACGCCCGGCCGGGCAGCCGCGGTCGAGGCAATCCTCGCGGACGCCCGTCATCTGACACTGCTGCCGTATCGCACGACCTGGCGTGACGCGCGCCGGCTCACCGCGCGCGCGCGCTCGCCGTTCGAAGCGACGATCGCGATCGAGCGGTGGCTGCGCTCGGAGGGAGGCTTCTCGTACAACGAACGCCCCCCGCTGCCGAACGGCTTGCCGCCGCTCGCCGACTTCGAGCAACGGTCGAGAACCGGGTACTGCCAGCACTTCGCAGGGACGATGGCGCTCATGCTCCGATATCTCGGCATTCCCTCCCGCGTTGCCGTGGGCTTCTCGAGCGGCACCTGGGAAGACAACGGTTGGACCGTCACCGACCACGACGCGCACGCCTGGGTCGAGGTCTGGTTCGCCGGCTATGGCTGGCTTCCCTTCGACCCGACACCCGGTCGTGGAACGCTGACCGCCACTCACACGAATGCGTCGGATTCGGCCGATGCGATCGCGGCGCTCGGAGGCCGATTCGTCGGATCCTTCGCAGCGGGGCGCTCCCCGACGCGAAGAGGTACACCGACCACGTCGGAGGCGCCAGCCGGAAGCGATGTCAACTGGCTCGTGATCGCAACGTTCATTCTCATCGGATCCGCGCTGGTTGTGCTCGCGGGGGCAAAGAGCGCACGTCGGTTCAGGCGTTCGTCCATGCATGACCCCCGCACGCGCGCCTCGGCGGCGAGAGCTGAGCTCGCTGCATTCATCTGCGACCAGGGAGCGCCCGTGACGATCTCCGCTCCCGTCTCCCAGCTCGTCGTCGAGTTACGGGCGTTTGGCGTCGGGAGCGACGCCTTCGCGAGCGCGTTCTCACGGGCCCGTTACGGGCCACCGTCGGGTGCAGAGACCGCGGCGGATCAGACGAGGGCCGAGCTTCGCCAGGTGATTTCGGGCCTGCGCGAGCGGCTTGGGCCTGGCAGGCGACTTCGCGGCTTCTTCGCCGTGCGATCGCTTCGCGGAGGGTAGCCGAGCTATTCGCCGTCGAGATCCGCGAGCAATGTTGCGTAGCGACGGTAGCGTCGCGTGGCCTGACGGGTGAACTCGGCGGCGTACTCGACTGCGGCCTGCTCGTCGAGCGACTGCGAGTACGACTCGCGAATGTCGAGCAGCCTGTCCGCGATGGCGTCGACGACCAACTGGTAGTCGCCGTACGCCTCTTCTGCGTCCTCGGCGGGCGAGGAGTCCCATGCCGATTCGGCGTCGAGTGCCTCGGTCAGAAGTTCGGCGTCGTCCGCAGCGAAGAGGTCGAGCTGACGCTCCACGAGCCCGTGGAAGCGGCCCTGGCGCCGGATCCTCATACGATCTCGCCATACACGGACAGATGTGCCTCCGCGGCGTTGTCCCACGTGAGCGCCCCGCGTGCTCGCGCAGCGCCCTCCCGAGCCTCCGCGAGCTCGTCAGCGTCCTCGAGAAGGATGCGAATCGCGTCGGTGAGCGCGCTCACATCGCCCGGCGCCACGACGCGGCCCGCGCCGAACGCTCCGACGATCTCGCCCAGCCCGCCGACGTCGTACACGACGGCCGGCACTCCCGCGCCGAGCGCCTGCAGGAGAGCTCCCGACTGATCAAGCTCTGCCCGGTACGGGAACACGGCGATCGTGGCGGCGCCGAGCGCGAGCTCGAGCTCGGCCTGGCCGAGATATCCGAGACGCCATTCCGCGCGACTCCCGGCTGCGGTTCGGATTGCTTCGAGGTCGACGCGGGGGTCGCCCGCCACAAGGAGTCGTGCCTCGGGAACACCGAGGATGGCCTCGACTGCATCAGGGAGCCCCTTGTACTCCCGGATCACGCCGAGCGCGAGGACGGTCTTGCCATCGTCCGTTCGCTCGGGCGCGCTGCGAAAGACGGGGTGGGGGATAACGTGGAGCTTTGCCTCCGCTACTCCAAACGCTGTGAGCGTACGACGGCCGCGCTCGCTGTGAACGATGACGCGGTCGAAGCGGCGGAACAATCGACGCCACGTTCGGGTATGGCTCGCTGTTCGGCGTGGCAGCAGATCGTGAGCCGTGAACACGAGGGGCGCTCGCGTTCGCATCAGCCATGTGTCCACCTCCGGTGAGGCAACCCAGTGCAGATGTGCAACATCGCACGCCGCAAGCCCGAGTCGTGCAAGCGTGATCGGGTGCTCGAGCGCCTTGACTGCAAGCCGCACTCGAGTGCTTCCGATTCCGGTCGACATGCGGTAGAGGCTGTCATCGACCGTGTAACCCTCAGCATCTGGAACGGCCCCGTACCGGAAGTGCGAGGTCAGAAGTCGCACGTCGGCACCCCGGCGCGCCAGCGCTCGGGCGAGCGCGTGGTCGTAGGGGGGCGTGTAGGCGGGAGGATCGGCAAGTACGACACGCATCGGCCGCCTAGCCTACTCCCAGTGTCCGTCTCCTAGGCATCGTGCAAGATGGCGTCATGTCGGACTCTTCCCCACATCGAGCACCCGCCGATTTCGATAAAGCGCGGGCGCGGTTTCCCGTGCTCGAGCAGATCGCCTATCTCAACGCGGGCACCTTCGGCCCGCTCTCCCGCAGCACGGTCGAGGCCGTGCAGGCCGAGATCACGCACGACTCCGTTGCCGGGCGGAGCGGGATGCCCCACTTCGAGCGCGTGTTGGCGCTCCGCGAGACGGTGCGGGCGAGCCTGGCATCGCTCGTCGGCGTGGAGCCCGAGAGCGTCACACTCACCTCGAGTACGACGGACGGCTGCAACATCGTGCTGGCGGGCCTCGACCTCCAACCCGGGGATGAGGTGATCACCACGACCGAGGAGCACTTCGGCCTCCTCGGGCCGCTTCATGCGTCAGGCGCACACGTCGTCGTCACCCCGCCCGACCCCGATGCCATCATCGCTGCCGTCACGCCTCGGACGAAGCTTCTCGCCCTGTCGCAGGTTCTCTGGACGACGGGTCGGGTGCTGCCCGTTTGCGAACTTCGTGAGGCAACCGGGATCCCGGTGCTCGTCGACGGCGCCCAGTCGGTGGGAGCCGTCCCCGTCAGCGCTACCGGAATGGACTTCCTCACGATCTCGGGGCAGAAGTGGCTCTGCGGGCCGGATTCGACCGGCGGGCTCGTCGTCGCCGACCCCGAACGCCTCAGGGTTGCGGCGCCGAGCTCCTTTGCGCAG
Organism: Thermoleophilia bacterium; assembly: GCA_043730975.1. Lineage (GTDB taxonomy): Bacteria > Actinomycetota > Thermoleophilia > Gaiellales > Gaiellaceae > Gaiella. The sequence goes on from JAYTJO010000320.1 coordinate 4,480, forward strand.
ACCGGCTACGAGCCCGATGGAGCTTTCAGGGCTCGCTCGGGCGCCGCGCGCTTCGACCCGAACTGGATCTCGGCAGCCACGCTCGCCGGGCTTCGTGCGGCGATCGTGGGGCGTCCGGGGTGGGCTTTCGATCATGCCTTCGCGGTTGCCGACCGCTTTCGAGATCGGCTTGGCGGCATCGTCGAGGTTGTGACCCCGGTTGACCGGTCTACTCTCATCGCCCTCCGCGTGGAACGCGATCCCGCGGAGGTCGTTGCGGAGCTGCTCGAATCGGGCGTGCACGTTCGCGAGA
>JAYTJO010000321.1:0-2892 GCA_043730975.1 Thermoleophilia bacterium
CGGCTCGACATGCCCGAGCGACCACGGGTTCGCCACCCCGGCGAACGACTCCACGACGAAGTCCGGCACCCGCGACAACTCGTCCGGGTACCCCAGATCTTGCGCCCAGGCACGACCCGTCGGGAACATGAAATCCTTCCCCTGCTCCTGCGACACGGACGCATACGTCTTCTTGATCTCGGACTTCAGAAGCGCAACGTCAAGCCCTACATCGACGGACATCGGATGTCCCCTCGGTCGGTTCCGGCAACGCTATCAGGGTCGCCGAACGAATTGCAAAGTGGCGCGCGACCGCTCCGAGCGGAGATCACGAACGGTGTACAGCTGAAGTGCGATCCGGCTCACCCGAAGTCTCCTCCCGTGTCGACAGCGTCGGTCGTCCTCCGAAAACTCACACTCACGGAACGTCCAGCGTTGCGATCAGCGCTTCGGCGACGACCTTGAGTGGACGCCCCGAGATCTGGCTCGCCTTGCGCAGCCGCGCGAAGGCGTCCTGCTCGCTCAGGCCTTCCCGCTCCATGAGCAGTCCCTTCGCTCGCTCGATCGCCTTCCGCGCCGCGAGTGCCTCGGAGAGCGATTCGGCCTCCTCGCGCACGGCCATCAGTTCGTCGTGCCGTGCCCGCGCCGTCGCGATCGCAGGCAGGAGGTCGGTCTCACGGAACGGCTTCACGAGGTAGCCGAACACCCCGGCCTCGACCGCTCGCGACACGAGCTCCTGCTCGCCGTACGCGGTCACCATCACGATCGGGATCGGGCGCTCCTCGAGGATACGCCTCGCTGCGTCGATCCCGTCGAGCTTTGGCATCTTTACGTCGAGCAGGGCGAGATCCGGCTCGAGCGTGCGAGCCAGCGTGACCGCCTCTTCCCCGTCCTTCGCCTCCGCGCAGACGTCGAACCCTGCCTTCTCGAGCATCGCCCGCAGGTCGAGCCTGATGATCGTCTCGTCTTCAGCGATCAGGATTCGCATCATCGTCCTTTCGTGCCGGGAACCTGACGTCGGCACGCAGCCCGGGTTCGTCGACGAGCGTCAACTCACCGCCGAGCTCGTCACGGACGAGAGCGCGGACGATGGAGAGGCCAGTGCTGTCATGCGCGGCCTGCATGCCGTCGCCGTCGTCGGCGATCGAGAGCACGACATCACCGCCGAGCCCCATAAGTGTAATCGAGATCGTGCCGCCGCCGTGCTCGAGCGCGTTGCCGAAAAGCTCGCTGAAGACGAGCGCGAGCGAGGTCGCTCTCTGCCCCGCGAGCGAGACTGGCTCGAGGGACGAGCTGACGTCCTTGCCGACAACGAGACCCTGCACGAGCATCGCACGAAGCCGATCGATCAACTCGTCGAGCTGAACATCGTCCTCGCGATGCTCCGTCAGCACCTCGTGGACCGCTGCGATCGCGAGGATGCGGTTGACCGAGTCGCCGAGCGCCTTCTGCGGATCGACGTTGTCGGCCCGCGCCTGCAGACGCAGGAGCGAGGCAACAGTCTGCAGGTTGTTCTTGACGCGGTGGTGGATCTCCTGGGCGAGCACCCCGCGAAGCGCCATGCGGCCGTGCTCGAGCGCGACCGCCGCCTGGCTTGCGATCGCCTCGAGCAGCTGTCGGTCATCGTCGGAGAACGGCGCATCTCGGTCGACGACGAGCTCCCCGATCGTGCGGCCGCGCCAGCGCAGCGGCAGTCGCACGGCGTGCTTTCCGGCCCGCCCTTCGGGCCATGCGATGCGACCGTCCTCGAGCACGATCGCGGCACCCGTGGCGTGCGTTGACTCGACGGTCGTCTGCACGATCGCCTCGAGCGACTCCTCGAGGTAGAGGGATTCCGAGACGGCCTCCGAGATGCGCGCGAGCGCTTCCAGCTCGTGCACGCGCCGCTGCGCCTGGGCGTACAGCTTCGCGTGCTCGATCGACTGCGCCACCTGGCCGGCGATCGTCATCAGCAGATCGACCTCGGCCTGCGTGAAGGCTCGTGGGTCACGCGTGCGAACGTTGAGCGCACCCTCGAGCTTCTCCCGGGCCAGAATCGGCACGGCGAGGATGGAGGCGTAGTCGTCCTCAGGGAGGTTCGGGAATGCCTTGAAGCGCGGATCGAGGTGTGCGTCCGCCGCGATCATCACAGGAGCCCGGTCGGCAGCCGCTGCACCGGTGATGCCCTCGCCGCGCCGCATGCGCGGCGCCCGCGTGGCGTCCGCGACGCTCGTGCCGTGGGTCGCGCGTAGCACGAGCTCGTCGGTTCGCTCGTCGTAGAGATAGACGTAGGCGGAGTCGGTCTCGAGGGCCGCAGCAACCTCGTGTGCGATCGCGTCCATCACCTCCTGCAGGTCGAGCGACGAGTTGACGACCTCGGTCGTGCGGGTGAGGAGCGCCAGGTGGCGGGCGACGTCCTCCATGTCAGTTGAGGTAGCCGAGGACGATCACGCCGAGGATCGGCACCGCGATCGTGAGCGAGAAGTTGAACCAGCCGACCATGATCAGCCGACGCCGTGTTACCGGCGCCTGAGGTTCTTGTGCGCGCATCTCCCGTTGCAACCGCGGCCCGAGCACGTAGTCGTGGATGAGGGCGCCAACGACGAGGAAGACGACGAGTACGGACTTGACGATCAGCGTCTTGTCGAAGTCGGTCGAGAGCGCTGCCGAGTTGAAACCGCCGTGCAGGTTGGTGAGCCAGAGTCCGGAGAGGATCGATACGCCCATGGCGCTCCAGCCAAGTGGCCGCCAGCGACGGCCGAGCGCCTTCAACGCCGTCGCGCGCGCCTCCCCCTCGAGCTTGCGGATCGCCGGGACGCCAACGAAGACGAGCACGACCGTGCCGCCGACCCAGACCGCGGCGGACATCAGGTGAACGATGCGAAGGACGGTGATCATGGACGCAGGCTATCGTCGCAGTCGATGAGCGATGAC
>JAYTJO010000322.1:0-2522 GCA_043730975.1 Thermoleophilia bacterium
GCTCCGGACGCTTCGAACGCGGTCTTCGTTTGCCACGCGCTGACCGGTGACGCGCATGCCGCGGGGCACCACGGCAACCCCGAGCGACCGGGCTGGTGGGACACGCTGATCGGCCCCGGGAAGCCGCTCGACACTGACTCGCTGTTTGTGATCTGCCCGAACCTCCTCGGCGGCTGCCAGGGTACCACGGGGCCCTCGTCGGTCGATCCCACGACCGGAGAGCCCTACGGGCTCCGGTTCCCCCACTTCACCGTCGCTGACCTCGTCACCGTCCACCGACGCCTTCTCGCGCACCTCGGCGTCGAGCGACTGCACGGCGCGATCGGTGGGTCGCTCGGTGGCATGCAGGTGCTCCAGTGGGCGCACGACTATCCCTCGGAGATCGAGAACGGGATCCTCGTCTGCGCGTCTGCTCGACTCAGCGCCCAGAACATCGCCTTCTCGGCCGTCGCGCGCGCATCGATCACGGGCGACGAGCACTTCGCGGGCGGCGACTATTACGCGACAGGGCAGAAGCCTCGCGTCGGCCTCTCGATCGCTCGGATGATGGCGCACATCACGTACGTGTCGGAGGAGAGCCTGCGCCACAAGTTCGGACGCGACCGTATCGGCCAGGCCCCCACGTTCGACGTGGACTTCCAGGTCGAGAGCTACCTGGAGCATCAGGGTCAGACGTTCCTCGACCGCTTCGATGCGAACTCGTACCTCTACCTCACCCGCGTGATGGACTACTTCGACCCGTTCGCGGATGAGGCGGCCGCGATCGCGCGCCTCCGCGATGTTCGGACGCGGTTCCTCGTCGTTTCGTTCGACACGGACTGGCGCTTCCCCACGGCGCACTCGACGGAGATCGCGCGCGTGCTCGCGTTGGCCGGCTGCGACGTTCTCCAGGAGGAGGTCGCCTCACCCTGGGGTCACGACTCGTTCCTACTCGAGGTTGAGCGCTACCACGAGCTCGTGGCCGGGCAATTGGAACGGCGGCAGTAGACGCGGGCGACGCTGTACGGCGCCGAGGCGCCGTTTTGCATAGGCCCTACGAGGTTGAGCAGCGTCGCTGCATTGTTAGTTGTTTTTTTGAAGTGATGTTGCTATATATAAGGAAGTGTTAGCCATCACGAGCGGTTGAGGGACCTGGCCCGACGAAACCGCCGCAACCGGGACATCCGTCCGTCAGGTGCGAACTCCAGCCGCGAGCCGTCCACCCGGGGCGGCCAACGGGAAGATGGCAAAGCGCAGGTGCCGCAGGCACCGCCCAGGGCTCCGGGATCGGGGCCCGCTGTCGTTTCCGGGGACGAGAGGGGTGGCGCCGACATGGCAGAGGGCACGCGCACACTGAAGGAAGCGCCAACGCTCGAGCTCGTGCTCAAGCGAAACCCGGTCGAGCGCCTGAAGCGCGAGAAGAGCCCGCTCTCGATGCTGGCCGAGCTTCCGGCCCTGATCGCGACCGGTTACGCCGACATCGAGGAGGAAGACCTCGTTCGCCTCAAGTGGTGGGGCGCCTACCACGACAAGCCCAAGATCGGGACGTTCATGCTCCGGATCAAGCTGCCAGCGGGGCGGATCACGCCCGAGCAGCTGCGCGCGATCGGGGAGCTGTCGAACGAGCACGGTCGCGGGGCCGGCGAGCTGACGACCCGACAGACGATCCAGCTGCACTACCTCGAGCTCGGCTCTCTGCCGATCGTGTTCGACCGGCTGCGCGACGTCGGCCTGACGACCGTGGGTGCCTGCGGCGACGCGGTCCGCAACCTCACGGGCTGCCCTGTCGCGGGCCTTGCCCATGACGAGCTCTTCGACGTGACAGCGCTACATGCCGAGGTAACGGAATTCTTCTACGGCAATCCCGACTACTCCGATCTGCCGCGCAAGCACAAGATCTCGATCTCGGCCTGCGCCCATCGCTGCAACGCACCCGAGATCAACTGCATCTCACTCGTCGCCGTGATCCGCGACGGCGAGCGTGGCTTCGCGGTTCTCGTCGGCGGCGGGCTGTCGTCGGTGCCTCGGATCGCTCGCGACATCGGTGTCTGGATCCAAGAGGACGAGGCGATGCCCGTGATGAGGGCGCTCCTCGATGCCTGGAAGGAGGATCTCCGCTACCGGCTCTCGCGCGTCAAGGCGCGCATGAAGTTCATGGTCGACGACCGCGGGCCGGAGGGGATGCGGGAGGAGGTCGAACGACGACTCGGGTATGCGCTGCCCGATTTCACGCTCGAGCCGCTCGACCACGAGCCGGCGGATCACATGGGAGCCGAACCCGAGCACGATCCCGAGCTGAGCACGCTCGGGGCCCCGGTGCATCTCGGACTGATCTCGGGCGATCAGATGCTCGCTGTCGCGGGCCTCGCAGCAAGCAAGGGTCGCGATATCCGCCTCACGCGGCAGCAGAACCTCGTCGTCACCGGGATTGCAGATGTCGGCGCAGCTTCGAAGGTTCTGGCGGAGATCGGGTTCCCGGTCGACGCGAACCGCCTCCGGTCGAACGCGATCGGCTGCACCGGGGAGCCGCACTGCAACTTCGC
>JAYTJO010000323.1:0-6984 GCA_043730975.1 Thermoleophilia bacterium
GTCGTCGTCCACACGGGGCAGCACTGGGATACCGCGATGTCGCAGATCTTCTTCGAGGAGCTCGACCTGAGGGCCCCGGCTGTAACTCTCGATCTACGAACGTCCGAGATCGCGACGCTCGAGACTGCTCTGCGGTCGACCATATCCGGGCTACGACCCGATGCAGTCCTCGTCTACGGAGACACGAACTCGACGCTCGCCGGCGCAAGGGCGAGCGCCGACTGCCCGGTCGCTCATGTCGAGGCCGGCCTCCGGAGCGGCGATTTGACGATGCCCGAGGAGCGAAACCGGATCGAGGTCGACGGGATCTCGGCGCTCCTCTTCGCGCCCGACGAGCGTTCGGCCACAACGCTTCGAGAGGAGAACGTCACCGGGGAGATCCATGTCGTGGGAGACGTGATGGCCGACGCTGTGGCCCGGTTCGCGCCACTTGCCCGAACGCGCTCCGGCATCCTCGACTCTCTCGGTCTTCAAGCGGGCGCGTACGCTCTCGCGACGGTTCATCGCGAAGCGAACGTGCGGCCCGAGCGACTGACCCGGATCATCGCGGGCCTTGGTGGCTCGTCGCGCCCTGTCGTCCTTGCGGCACACCCGCGGACGCGCTCCGTGCTCGCGGCAGCGGCGATCGAGCTCCCGCCGGCGATCATCCTGATCGACGCGCTCGGATATCTCGACTTCGCCGCCCTGGCCTCGCAGGCGTCGGTGATCGCCACCGATTCGGGCGGGCTCCAGAAAGAGGCCTACTGGTACGGCGTTCCGTGTGTGACCATGCGCCCCTCGACAGAGTGGATCGACACCGTTCACGCCGGAGCGAACGTGCTCGTCGACGACGACCCCGGGTTGATCGCCGCGGCGATCGAAGCCGCCGTCATCCCGACGAATCTTCCCGCCCTCTACGGCGACGGCCACGCCTCGGAGCGGATCGCGACCGTGCTCGGGGGTACCATTGCGCGCTGTGCATCGTGACGTCGCAATCATCGGCGCCGGCTACGTCGGCATCCCTCTCGCACAGGTCTTCGCCGACGCGGGCCGTTCGGTCCTGCTCGTCGACGTCAGCACCGAACGGGTCGCCCAGCTCAACCGCGGCGAGAGCTACATCGAGGACGTACCGAGCGCCAAGCTGAAGGAGCTCGTCGAGAAGCGCGGCCTGCGCGCGACAACCGACTACGACGAGTTGGGCGACGCCGATGCGATCGTGATCGCGCTCCCGACTCCGCTCTCGAAGCAGCGCGAGCCCGACCTCTCGATCGTGCGCGCAGCAACCGGCGAGATCGCAACCCGCCTGCGCAAGGGCCATCTCGTCGTCCTCGAGTCGACGACGTACCCCGGCACGACGCGGGACGAGCTCCTGCCGATCCTCGAGCAGGGCTCCGGGCTGACCGCCGGCGTCGATTTCCATCTCGCGTTCTCCCCGGAGCGAATCGATCCCGGCCGTCTCGACCACACGACGAAGACCGTGCCGAAAGTCGTCGGTGGCATCAACGAGGCTTCGACCGAGGCAGCGGCGGCGCTCTACGCCACCGCGATCGACACCATCCATCGCGTCTCGACCCCGGAGGCGGCCGAGCTGACGAAGCTGCTCGAGAACATCTTTCGCTCGGTCAACATCGCGCTCGTCAACGAGCTCGCCCAGCTGTGCGATCGAATGGGGATCGACATCTGGGAGGTCGTCGATGCGGCAGACACCAAGCCGTTCGGCTTCATGCGCTTCGATCCGGGGCCTGGCCTCGGCGGACACTGCATCCCGATCGACCCGTTCTACCTCACGTGGAAGGCGCGCGAGTACGACTTCTCGACCCGCTTCATCGAGCTCGCAGGCGAGGTCAACCAGAACATGCCCTACTACTGCCGCTCTCGCGTCTCGCAGGCGCTCAATCACGGCGCGGGCAAGTCGCTCAAAGGCTCGCGCATCCTCGTGCTCGGCGTCGCCTACAAGGCCGATATCTCCGACATGCGCGAATCGCCCGCCGTGAAGCTGATCGAGCTGCTCCAGAACGCCGGTGCGGCCGTGGCGTATCACGACCCGCACGTCCCCTCATTTGTCGAGCAGGGGACCGAGCTCGTCTCGCAGCCGCTCGACCCCGGCGCCTACGACGCCGTCGTGATCGCCACGGCGCACTCGGAGATCGACTACGCCCAGCTCGTGACCGACGCTCACCTCGTGATCGATTTGCGGAACGCCGCCGGCCGTCGCGGCATCACCGACGAGAAGGTCTGGAAGCTGTGATCCGCGTCGCCCACGCGGGCGTCGGCGGCTGGGGCAAGAACGTCGTACGGGTCGTGGGAGAGCTCTCCGAGCTCGCCTGGGTCGTCGACACGGACGCAGCGCGCCAGGCCGAATACGCGTCGCGGTATCCACAGGCCACGATCACAGACGCCCTGAAGGACGCACTGGCCGACGACACGGTGCAGGCGGTCACGATCGCGACACCGGTGCCGTCGCATTACGCCCTCGCGAAGCAGGCGCTCGAAGCGGGCAAGCACGTCTTTGTCGAAAAGCCGCCGGCGATGCGCGGCGAGGAGATGGAGGAGCTCGTCGCACTCGCGCGCGCCGGCAATCTCGTGCTGATGCCCGGCCACTTGCTCCTCTACCATCCCGGCCTCCGCAAGGTGAAGGAGCTCGTCGATTCCGGCGAGCTCGGGGACGTTGCCTGTGTCTACGGCAACCGGCAGAACCTCGGCGTCATTCGCTCCAACGAGAACGCTCTCTGGTCGCTCGGCGTCCACGATCTCTCGGTGATCCTTTGGCTCCTCGGTGAGGAGCCTTCCGAGGTCGTCGCGTACGGACAGGACTTCGTTCAGCCGGGCATCGAGGACGTCGTCTTCTGCTTCCTCCGGTTCCCATCCGGCAAGGTCGCGCACATGCACCTCTCCTGGCTCGATCCGCACAAGATGCGGAAGATGACCGTCGTTGGCCGCGAGAAGATGGTCGTCTTCGACGACATGGAGCTCGAGCGCAAGGTAACCGTGTACGAGAAAGGCCCCTGGGAGCCAACAGAGGGCGAGTGGCGGACGCGGACGGGCGACATCTTCAGCCCGAAGATCGCGGCCGATGAGCCGCTCAAGCTCGAGCTACAGCACTTCCTGCGTCTCGTCGCCGAGGGCCCAGGCGACCACCGCGAGGCGACGGACGGGCTCGCCGTCGTCCGGACGCTCGACAGATTGACCACGTCCCTCCACACGGGCGCACCTGCGTGAGCGCCGACGTTCACCCGAGCGCGATCGTCTACCCCGGCACGGTGCTCGGTGATGGGGTCAAAGTGCTCGAGAACGCGGTCGTTGGCAAGCAGCCGACGCTCTCTCCCCGTTCGACCGCCAAGCGCGAGCCGTTGCCGCCGACGGTGATCGGGGCCGGCACCATTGTCTCGACCGCGGCGATCGTCTTCGCCGGTTCCACCATCGGCGAACGCGTCATTCTCGGCGACCAGTCGTGCGTCCGCGAGCGTGTCACGATCGGCGACGACGTCGTGGTCGGGCGGGGCTCCCTGGTCGAGAACGACACGACGATCGGTGCGATGACGAAGATTCAGGCGGACGCGTACATCACGGCCTACTCGACCCTCGAGGAGCACGTCTTCATCGCGCCGTGCGTCGTGACGACGAACGACAACTGGATGGGCCGGACGGAGAAGCGGTTCGGCAACATCAAGGGCCCGACGATAAGGCGCGGCGCGCGCATCGGCGGCGGCGCGATCCTCTGCCCGGGGATCGAGGTCGGCGAGGAGGCGTTCGTCGGCGCGGGCGCCGTTGTGACAAGGGATGTCCCACCGCGGGTCGTCGTCGTCGGCTCCCCGGCTCGTGTTCTGCGCGACGTTCCCGAGGACGAACTGCTCGACGCGTAGCGCGACTTCGCGACGGCGAGACGATACGCGCCCGAGAAGGCCCTGGTCGCGCGGACGTGCAGGACATACCAGCCGGCCACCCGGGACTTGTACGCGAGGGCGCCGCCCGCCGGACGTGTCGCCACTCGCCGGACCGCGGCGGACTTTGCGTCGACCGCGACCGTTCCAGGGCGCCAGAGTGCGAGCGCCGGTCGCACCGACGCTCCCTCCGCCGAGGTCACCGTGATTCGCTCACCGGCACGGAGATAGACGCGATAAACGTCATCTCGATCATTCCAGTAATCGATCGTTGCCTCGACCTGTCGGCGCTGGCCGAAGAGCGGGTAGGCGGTGACGCCGGCGTCGTCGTTCGGCTCGTACCTGTCCGCGAGGGGAACAACGGTCGCGAGAAGCTCCAGTGAAGCCGTCTGATCGAGCCGGCCGTAGCCCGTGAACCGATCTCGTCCCGAGACGCAGGCCCCGCACCCGTTCGACGGCGTCGCATCGACAGCGCTACCCAGAAGGAGTGATGTCACCTGATCGGCAGTCAGCTTCGGCGAGGATGCGAGCAGGACCGCGGCGGCGGCAGTTACCTGGGGGGCGGCAAAGCTCGTTCCCTCGGCCGTCCGGTACTCCTTCGGCCCGCAGCTCGAGTACCCCTGCTCGGCGCAGTCGGGGAACACCGCCGTGAGAGGGAGAGGGAACGTCGAGAAGATGTCCTCGCCGGGAGCCGCGATGTCGTTGAACTGGATGTCGCGATTCGAGAACGCCGGCGAGCCACCCGACTGACTGAGCGCGCTAACCCCGACGACGTGGGGCAACGCTGAGGGCCAACTCGCGTAGGGCCAGGGCTGAGCCGGAGATTGATCGGAGTTCCCGACCGCAGCGACAACGAGCACGCCCTTCGAGACCGCGTAGGCGACCGCGTCCGCTTCGAGCTGCGAGTACGTATCCCGGCTCGGGTCGCGGGGGTCGCGGGGTCCTCCGAGGCTCATGTTGATGATGCGCGCGCCGTTTGCCACAGCCCAGCGGATCGCCTTCGCCTCCGCCTCGACGGGGATCGAACGTTCCGGGCCGACGACCTTCGCGATCAGGAGCTCGGCCGGCGGCGCAAGACCGGCGATCCCGAGGCCGTCGTTCGTCCGAGCCGCAATCAGGCCTGCGACGAAGGTCCCGTGCCCCTGGGTGTCAATCGTGGCAGGACCAGCGACGAAGCTCTTCGAGGCAGCAATCCGACCCCGGAGCTCCGGGTGGTTGCCGTCGATCCCCGAGTCGATCACGGCTACGCGCACGGAAGCGAGCGGCGGGGGTTCGAGCCAGAAGTCGAACGCACGATTCTGCGTTGCATACCACTGGCGCGTGAGGAATGGGTCGCTCGGGACGTACGACGCCCTGCGGCTGCGGAGCTTCTCTACGTAGGAAACGCCGTGAACTCCGTTGAGCGTGCTCGCATCGGGCGCGGAAACGGACAGAGCACGGATCGGGGCGAGGTCGACGATCCGGCTAGCACCCCGGGCACGAAGGCGCTTCGCAACCCCCGTGCTGCTCTCACCCTGAACGACGCCGACCGCGTAGCGGGCGGCACCTGCGTGGGGCGCCGCAACGAGACCGAGCGCGACGAGAGCGACCACGACGGCCGCTCGTGCGTTCACTTCGGAGCCTCAGCGGGAACCGTGATGGTCAGCGCCGGTCCTACCACGCCGTCGGCTACCAACCGGTAGGTCGTCGTAAGCTTCGGCCTGACGGTTGCGACGAACGTGCCGTCGATCCCGGGCTTCAGGTTGACGGAGGGCAGCCAGACACCCGTCGCACCGAGCTTCTCGAGCAGCGGCATCGTGACATCACGAGCCACACCCGAGACGATGGCAGTGGCCCCGGGGCGGGTCGATGGTATCGGGCGCGCCACCCGTAGGACACCGAGCTTGAAGGCGGTCGAGCGGAGACCGAGCTGAGCTCGTACGTCTGCGGCGCGGAGGAGCACGCTCGCACCCGTCTTCTTGATCAACGTGACAGAAAGCGGGCGGCCAGACTCGGTGGGCGCCACCTGAACGTCGATGACCGGTGCTGACAGGCGGAAAGCCTGTCCAAGGGTCGCCGCGGTGAACGTACGCGGCGTCCAGCGATGGTGGGGCGAGAGCGTGTCCCAGGGGTCGTCCCGAGCCTGCAGGTAGGGAGTTACGACCCCGAAGACGTCCTTGCTCGACGCGGTGCGCCCACCCGAAGACGAGTAGTAGAACGTTGTAGCAACCTTGCTGGCGTAGCTGAGGATCTCCCCCCTCGTCGCCTTCACGGCCGCGGTCGTCGTCGGTGCCTCGGCCGAGACGCCGTAGTACACCTGGCTGCGCGTGTCGGAGTAGAGATCGAACGGTCTGCTCTTGACGAGGCTCGCAAGGGCGTACGAGCGTGCAGCGACTGCCTGCGCTTGCAGCGCTGCCGTCGGCCACTCCTTGGGCACCTCGCCGGGTACGACCCCGAGCAGGTACGCGTCGAGACCGAGGACGTCGATCACCTGCAGAGCGCCCGAGAGAACGGAAAGTCGGATCTCGCCTCGATAGTCCTTGCCGTCGAGCTGCAGCAGCGCGCCTTTCCCCGGCAGGAACGCGAGCGGCCCTGGAAGGCGAACTTGCTTGCCGTCGACGACGACGCGGAGATCGGGCTTGATGGTGATCTCGCCCGGCTCGAGCTCGGTGATGACACCCGACCCGTCCTTGATCGAGAACGGAACGGGTGAAGCGAGCCGTACTGACGTCCGGCCGTCAGAGAGGAGAACCCTGACCTTCGTGACCGCTGCCTTGGTCAGCTCCGTACCCGGATAGTAGAACGCGAGAATGTCGCGGTACCCCCTGTTTGCCTTCGCCTGAGCAAGCGCGCCGTACTGGCTGAGCCCGACGCCGTGCCCGTAGCCGCCGCCCGTGAGGACGTAGATCGGGGCCGACAAGGCGGTCGCGGGAGCAGTGGTTGCCGGCCCCGAGGGCTGGGCGGACAACGCTGCACCGGCGGTACCGGCGAGGACAAGCGAGAGGATGGGAAAGAGGGCGCGTCGCAGCATGAGATACCTCAGGGACTGTTCTCGGTAAGACGGCTCAGGCCTTGAGTCGGTTTGCGTACTGCTCGTCGTAATACGCCCGGTACGCGCCCGACTTGATCGGCTCCCACCAGGAGC
>JAYTJO010000324.1:0-10077 GCA_043730975.1 Thermoleophilia bacterium
GGCATTGCGCCTTCCAACATCTTCAAGTCAAGAGACGACAGTTGGGTGGTGATCGCCGCGAATGCCGACAACGTCTTCCGGAGGCTCTGCGAGGCCATCAAACGACCCGAGCTCGCAGACGACGCCCGCTTCGCTACCCACCTCGCGCGTGGAGACAACCAGGACGAGATCGAAGGAATCGTGGCAGATTGGGCCGTAGAACACGACGCGCCGGAGATCGACCGCGTCCTCAACGACGCCGGAGTCATCTGCGGCCCAATCTACACCATCGCCGACATCTTCGACGACCCGCAGTACAAGGCACGCGAGATGCTCCTCGAACACGTCGATCCCGAATTCGGCCCGTACATCGGTCCAGGGATCGTCCCGAAGCTGACGCGCACGCCCGGCGCGGTGCGCTGGTCGGCCACGTGGGAGGAAGGGAGCCACAACGCCGATGTGTACGGCGGCCTGCTCGGCCTCTCGGAGGACGAGATCGCAGCACTCCGCGAGGAGGGCGTCATCTGATGGGAGCACCCTCGGTCACTATCTGCGATGTGGCGCCGCGAGACGGCCTGCAAACCGACGCTCTCGTGCTCGAGCCTCCGATCCGAGCCGAGCTCGTCGACCGGCTGGCCGCGACCGGCGTCCCCCGGGTCGAAGCGGTCAGTTTCGTCAACCCCTCTCGTGTCCCCCAGATGGCCGGCGCCGAAGAGGTCGCCCGAGCGATCCAACGACGTCCCGGCGTCATCTACGCGGGTCTGGCGCTGAACGAGCGAGGCTACGATCGGCTCGCTGCGACCGGCCTCGACGAAGTGCATTTCGCTTTCGCCTCGACCGAGACGTTCAACCAGCGGAATCAGGGTTCCTCCGTCGCCGATTCGATCGCGACCGCATCTCGCATCGTCGAGCGAGCGCACGCCGACGGCCGTCGAGCCACCGTGACGATCGGAGCATCTTTCGGCTGCCCGTTCGAGGGGAGGGTCGACCCGAGCCGGGTCATCGAGATCGCCGCGGAGCTCAGCAGCGCGAGGCCCGACGAGCTCGTGTTCGCCGACACGATCGGCGTCGGCGTCCCGCGCCAGGTTCGACGCCTGATCCCCGAAGCCGTCGGACTCGGGATACCGGTGGGCGTGCACCTGCACAACACGAGGAACACCGGCTATGCGAACGCAATCACCGCTCTCGAATCGGGGGCAACGATGCTCGATGCGTCCGTCGGAGGGATCGGTGGCTGCCCGTTCGCACCGCGGGCGACAGGAAACATCGCCACCGAGGACCTTGTCTACCTCCTGCACGGCGAGGGGATCGACACGGGCATCGACCTGGATGGGCTCGTCGCGGTTGCAGAGTGGTTGGAAGGTGTGCTCGGGCATCAGCTCGAGGGACAGATCTACAGGGCCGGCACGTTCGCGCCGGTTGCCGGCTGAGACGAACAAGGAGAACCGAACATGGCCTACAGACTTGGGATCGACGTTGGTGGCACGTTCACCGATCTCTACCTCGTGAGCGAGAAGAGCGGCGCGAGGCAGTACCGCGTCAAGACACCGTCGACGCCGGCTGATCCTTCCCTCGGTGTCCTGAACGGCGTGGAGCGAATCTGCGCCGAATCCGGAGTCGCGGTCGGAGAGATCCGCAACATCCTGCACGGCACAACGGTCGCCACGAACGCCGTCCTCGAATCGAAGGGCGCGCGCGTCGGCCTGATCACGACTCAGGGCTTCAAGCAGATTCTTCATCTCGCCCGATCCCAGACACCGGGGCCGCTCGCGGGGTGGATCATCATGCAAAAGCCGGATCCCCCTGCTTCCCTCGCAGACACGCGCGAGGCCGTCGAGCGCATGGATGCGAGCGGCTCAACGCTCGTTCCGGTCGATACGACCCAGGTCGAAGGGATCATCCGGGAGATGGTCGACGGAGGCGTTGAGTCGCTGACCGTGGCTCTGATCAACTCATACGTGAACGGTGCGCACGAACGCGAGATCGGGGAGATCGTCGAGCGCCTCTACCCGGGTTTCCCGGTGACGCTGTCCTCGGACGTCTTGCCCGAGTTTCGCGAGTACGAACGGGCGCTGACGGCGTGTATGAACTCGTACGTGCGGCCGAAGGTGCAGACGTATGTCAAGCAGCTCCAGGCCAAGCTCGCAGACGCCGGTGCGAGCGCCGAGGTCAACATCCTCCGCTCCGATGCAGGCTTGATGACGACCGCCGAGGCTGCTCGAAATCCCATCTACGGCGTTCTCTCCGGCCCATCGGGTGGAGTCGCCGGCGCACTCTACGTGGCCGCAAAGGCCGGCTACAACGACATCCTCACGTTCGACATGGGCGGCACTTCAACCGACGTCGCGCTCTGCCAGGACGGCAAACCGACGATCGGGCGCGAGACGTCGATCGGCCACTTCCGCATCAAGGTGCCCTCCGTCAACGTGCACACAGTCGGCGCGGGCGGTGGCTCGATCGCGCACGTGCCGGAGTTGACACGGGCGCTGCGCGTCGGCCCGCAGTCAGCGGGAGCCGAGCCCGGCCCCGCAGCGTACGGCAAGGGTGGCGAGGATCCGACCGTGACCGATGCGAACGTCGTGCTCGGTCATCTCCTTCCGAGCCTGCTCGGCGGCGAGATGTCGCTCGACGCGGAGGCAGCACACACGGCGGTCGGCAAGATCGCCGACGCAATGGGACTTGACTCGGTCGAGAAGGCAGCAGAGGGCATCCTGGCAATCGTGAACGAGAACATGGCGGGTGCTCTACGGCTCGTCTCCGTGCAGCGCGGCCACGACCCCCGCGACTTCGCGCTCGTTGCCTACGGCGGCGCCGGGCCGCTGCACGCGAACGCGGTCGCAAAGTTGATGGGTTCCTACCCCGTCATCATCCCGCCGGCGCCCGGACTCCTGTGCGCCATCGGCGACCTGGTGGCGGACTTCCGCGACGAGTTCGCACAGACGCACATCCGGCTCGTCGCCGAGGCGAGCGGTGAGGAGGTTGCAGACATCCTCGACGGTCTCGGCGGCCGCGCGAAGGCCTGGCTCGACGGCGAGGGCATCGACTCCGGGAAGCAGCGGCTCTCGTACGTCGCCGACATGCGGTACCACCGCCAGGGGTACGAGATCCCCGTCGACCTGGACCCGAGCGATGTCCGTTCCGGCGGACTCGCAGGGCTCGAGGAGAGCTTCAACGTCCTCCACGAACAACTGTACGGGTTCCGCATGCCGGGCACGGCGTCCGAGATCGTCAACCTCCGTGCCGTCGGCTTCGGCGCCGTGCCGAAACCCGAACTGCAGACGGGCACGGTCGGAGATCCCGACGCATCGGCTGCCGTTGTCGCCGAGAACGAGGTCAGCTTCGACGGCGAGAGGACACTGACGAAGATCTACGACCGAGCCCACTTGGAGCCCGGGGCGCAGATCGTGGGACCTGCGATCGTGACCGAGTTCGACTCCACCACCGTCGTCCTCCCGGGACACAGTGCGACCGTGGACGCGAACTACAACATTCTGATCACTCCGAGCGCGTGAGGAGGGAGGACGAGATGGCAACCACAGCACACCCACCGCTGAAGATCGCCGAGATCCCTGATCTCGAGGTAGACCCCATTACTCTCGACATCATCGAAGGTGCCCTCAAGAACGCGCGGTTCGAGATGGATGCCGTGCTCTTCCGGTCGGCGATGAGCCCCGTGATCAGAGAACAGCATGACGAGTTTCCGATGATCACTGACCCGCGCGGTCGGATGGTGGTAGGCCAGTTCGGCGCCTACATCAACGAGATGATGGAGGAGTGGGACCGGGGCGTGTATCCCGGCGACGTGATCCTCACCTCCGATCCGTTCAAGTGCTCGGCATCGATCTCGCATACGAACGACTGGCTCGTGCTCGTGCCAATCTTCTTCGGTGACGAGCTCGTCGGGTGGTCGTCGCAGTTCGGCCACATGATGGACGCGGGCGGCCCCCTGCCAGGATCGCTCCCGACAGGCGCGAAGACGATCTTCGAGGAGGGAATCATCATCCCACCCCTCAAGATCGTCGAGCGCGGCGAGGTCCAGGAGGACGTCCTTCGCCTGATCCTCAACAACGTCCGGCTGCCGGAGATGAACCGTGCCGACCTGTTCGCGATCGTCGCAGGCTGCCGCGCCGGCGAGCGGCGGGTGATGGAGCTGTGCGAGCGCTTCGGCAAGGAGACGTACCTCGCGGCGCTCCAGGCTCTCCTCGATCGGACCCACAACGCGATGAAGTTCCTGATCTCGGTCGTGATCCCGGAGGAACGTCAGACATTCATCGACTACGTCGACGATGACGGCCTCGGCAACGGCCCCTACAAGATGCAGCTGACGATCTGGCGGGAAGGCGAGCACGCCTTCTTTGACTGGTCGGGAACCGACCCTCAGGCCCTCGGCCCGGTCAACTTCTACCTCTCAGAGGGCATGTTCAAGATGTTCATCGGGATCTACCTGATCATGGTGAACGACCCCCAGATCCTCTTCAACGATGGCTTCTATCCCCTGCTACACGTCGTGATGCCGGAGGGGAGTCTGCTCCGGCCGCGCTACCCGGCCGCGCTCGGCTGCCGAACGCATGCTTTGGCCCGACTCTTCGATGTGCTCGGCGGCGCCCTCTGCAAGAACGCGCCAGAACTGAACACGGCGGCCGGCTACGGCACGAGCCCGTACATGCTCTATTCGGGCTGGGACGGTGAGGGCGAGTTCTTCTACTCGATGGAGATCCTCTATGGCGGTATTCCCGGGCGGCCGATCGGCGACGGGATGGACGGCCATTCGTGGTGGCCCCTGTTCGAGAACATCCCAACCGAGTATCTCGAGGCGTACTACCCGCTGCGCATCGACGGGTACACGACCGTGACCGACTCGGGCGGCGCAGGTCTGCATCGGGGCGGCAACGGTGTCGAGAAACGGTATGTCTACCTCGAGCCGGGTGAGGTCTCGATTCACGACGACCGTTGGCTGACGCGCCCGTGGGGCGTGCTCGGCGGGCGGCCGGGTGGCCGCTCCGAGAAGATTCTCAGGCGTGCCGACGGGAGCGAGGAGCGACTGCCGTCCAAGTGCGACCACATCGTTGTCGAGCCGGGCGACATGCTCGTCTATCGTACGGCGGGCGGGGGCGGCTGGAAGGACCGGCTCGATCGTCCAGTCGAGTCGGTCGTGCGCGACGTCTCCTTCGGGCTCGTGTCGCGCGAGAATGCACTCGAAGGCTACGGCGTCGTCCTGAACGCCGATGACTCCGCCGACGAGGCCGCGACTGAGGCCGAGCGTGCCCGTCAGCGGAAAGAGCGGGGCGACGCGTCGAACTTCGACTTCGGACCGTCACTGGAGGAGGTTCTCGCGAACTGCAAGGCGGAGACCGGCCTCGAGCCGCCGACGCCGGCGAAACCGCTGCGGTGGTCGCCGCTCGAGCCAGCCGCTGACGCACTCGCCCGTGTGCGAGCCGGCGACGGGATACCAGCACCGTCGTGAGCCAACTGGCCGGGTTCGGGGAGAGGCAGGGCGCCGGCCGGCGCCCTGCCCTCCTCGTGATCGATATGAGCCTCGGCTTCACCAGTCCCACCTCACCGCTGCACTGCGAACTCGAAGACGTTGTCGGCGCGATCGACAGGCTGCTCGCCGCTGCCCGGCTCAAGGGCCTGCCGGTGGTCTACACCACCGTGTCGTACGGAGAAGGTGACAAGGCTGCCGCCCGAGCGTTCATCGAGAAGATCCCTGTGCTGATGACGCTGGCGGAGGGAAGCTCGTTCACCGAGATCGATCCGCGGCTTGCACCACGGCCGGACGAGCCGGTGCTGAACAAGCTGTTCGCGTCGGCGTTCTTCGGCACCCCGTTGCAGAGCTTGCTCGTCTCCCACGGCTGCGACTCGGTCATCGTCACCGGGGCGTCGACCTCCGGCTGCGTACGGGCGACCGCTGTCGACGTACTGCAGAACGGCTACCGGCTGACGATTCCCCGCGAGGCCGTCGGCGATCGCAACGAAGCTGCTCATGAGCAGGCGCTCTACGACATCGATGCAAAGTACGGCGACGTTGTCTCGCTCGAACAGGCGCTGGCTCTGATCTCCGCGAGTGGCTGACCTTCGTCGTCAGCGCCCGAGCGTTTCATACTCGGGATTCGGCTCCCAGCCAAGCCCGCTCGCCAACCGATTCGAGAAGTTGAACATCGCCGTGACTTCGGCGATATCCATCACGTCTTCGTCCGTCCAGCCGGCGTCGTGGAGTCGCTGCACGTCCGCTCCGGTCATGGTCGCGGGCTTACGCGTCAGCTTGATCGCGTAGTCGAGCGCCGCCTTCACGCGATCGGGGATAGTCGCAGCGCGGTGGTCTGCAGCAACCTGGTCGGCGAGTGCAGGGTCCTTCGTCAGCTTGCGAAGGACCGCCGAGTGGGCGGCGATGCAGTAGCGACACTCGTTCGCCACCGAAACGACAACGGCGATCATCTCGCGCTCCGCTTTCGAAAGTCCGGAAACGCCCTTCATCAGCTCATCGTGGTGGGCGCTCCATGCGAGGAGATGCGTAGGGCGCAGTGCGAACAGCCGCAGAACATTGGGGACGAACCCGAGCTTCTCGAGCGAGGGAGCCCAGAGATCGAGCACTGCCGGCGGAAGCTCGTCCTCTGCGGGAACACGAAGCCAGCTACCGATTTCATCCACGGCGACGATCCTAGCCCCCGCGCGTTAGGCTCTGCATCGATGGCTCTCGATCCTTCCCGTGTTGTCCGGCAGCTACGCGAGTTGCAGGAGCTGACGGGGGACGAGAACGGAGCCCAGCGAGTGGCCTGGACCGAGACCTGGAACACCGCCCGGGCCTGGCTCGATGGGCTGCTCGACGGACTACCTCTCGAGCGCGAGCGCGACGCCGCGGGCAACGACTGGTGGACGCTCCGCGGCGAGTCTGAGAGCGCCGTGCTGATCGGGGGCCACATCGATTCGGTGGGCAACGGTGGCTGGCTCGACGGCAGCCTCAACGTCGTCGCGGGTGCCGAGGTGCTGCGACGAATCGCCGAGGAGGGTACTCCGCCGGTCACCGTGCGGCTCGTCAACTGGGCCGACGAAGAGGGTTCACGCTTCGGGCGCTCGCTCCTCGGCTCGTCGGCAGCGGCTGGCTCGATGCACGACCAGGAGGAGTTGCGCCGCCTCACCGACCTCGCCGGCGTCTCCCTCCCCGATGCGCTCGCAGCCTGCGGCGTCGACCTCGATCACGCGCTCGACGCACACGCGCAACTCGCGTCGGCCGCCGCGTACCTCGAGCTCCACATCGAGCAAGGGCCTGTCCTCGAGACCATGGGCATCCCCCTCGGGGCCGTGCTCGGGACGTACGGCGTCGAGCGCTGGCGGATCACGTGGACGGGGCAGGCGGCCCACGCGGGCTCGACACCGATGGATCGGCGCCGAGATGCGCTCGCGGGTGCGGCGAAGCTTGCGCTCGAGATCAGGGACATTGCGGCGCGCGTCGGCAACGGTGCCGTCTGCACGTCGGGTGGCGTCGTCTGCCGGCCGGGAATCGTCACCTCGGTGGTGGAGACGGCAGAGCAGCTGCTCGATCAGCGCCACCTCGACGCCGCGAGCCTTGCCGAGATGCTGCGGCAGGCGCGGGAGGCGAGCGAGCGATTCGCCGTCGAGGAGAACATCGAGGTCAGCTGGGCGAAGATCTGGAGCATCGAGCCGATCCTCTTCGACGAGACGCTGATCGACTTCTGCGACGACGCCTGCCGTGAGATTGCAGGTGCCTCCCATCGGCTGCCTTCCGGCCCACTCCACGATGCGGCCGAGATCGCACGCGCCGGAGTTCCGACGGTGATGATGTTCGTGCAGAGCCTGCGGGGTCTCTCGCACACGAAACTCGAGGACACGCTCGACGAGCACCTCGAGCTCTCGGTCGCCGCGCTCGACCGGCTCGCCGACAAGACGATCGCCCGGATCGCGTCCAATCCGTAGCCCCGCCACGATCGCTGCGGGGCTCGTGCTCGGAGCAGCCGTGACGTGGAACATCTCCAACGTCGGAGCGATCGCGGCGGTCGAGAGCGCGAGCTACGGCGTTTCGCTCGCGACGGTCGGTCTCCTGACGACCGCGCTCTTCGTCACGCACCTCGCCGTGCAAATCCCGGGAGGCCGGCTCATCGATCGGGTGGGTGCGCGGACCGTTGGTCTCGTCGCTCTCGTGATCGTGGCCGCGGGCAATGCGATTGCCCTCGCTTCGCCAACGCTCGGTGTCGGTCTCGGCGCACGCGCACTGATGGGTCTCGGCACGGGCGTCGGATTCGTGGCGGGAATCGATCTCGTCCGTGCCGGGCTCGGCGGCCCGTTCTGGCAGGGCGCCTACGGCGGCTCGACGATGGCCGCGGCCGGGCTCGCTCTGATGGTGATCCCACAGCTCGTCGGCGAGCTCGGGTGGCGCGCGCCGTTCTGGACGGGGCTCGTCCTCGCGGTCGCCGGCCTGCTGCCGGTATTCGGCGCACGACGCCCGACCCCGGCCCGGGAGGCGAGCGACAGTCGCCAGCCGACACGAAGCGTCGTCAGTGACCGGAGCCTCTGGCCACTCGCCGCCGTGCAGATGGCCTCGTTCGGGCTCTCGGTCGTCGCCGGCAACTGGATCGTGACGCTGCTCGAACGCGAGGGTCACGCACGAAGCAGCGCCGGCATCGTCGGCGGACTGATTCTCTTCGCCGGGATCATCACGCGGCCCGCCGGCGGCCTCCTGATGCGCCGGGCACCCGAGCGGGCGTGGGCGTTCGTCGCGGGCGCCCTCGTGGCGGGCTCGACCGGTGTGCTCGTGCTCGCCGCCGGGCCGCCGCTCTGGCTCGGGGCGATCGCAGCTCTGGTCGTGGGTCTCTCTGCCGGTCTCCCATTCGCACCGATCTTCAACACGACACTTCGCCTTCGACCCGACGCACCGGCCGCTGCTATCGGGTTCGTCAACGGCTCCGCCGTCCTCGTCATTCTCGTCGGCACACCCCTTGCCGGCCTGACATTTGGCATCGTCGGGGACGGGAGCGTGGGCTTCCTGATCATGGGCCTGCTGTGGGCGTCCGCCCTGCTCGCGGTTCGAAGAGCAGCGCGCTCGTGAGATAATCGCTCCACTCGGAGAGCATCAAACCCAAGGAGAAGACCATGGCCCTCAGCTTCGGCGTCACCGTATTGCCCGACCCGCCCTACCAGCGCCTCGTCGAGCTTATGGTGCTCGGTGAGAAACACGGATTCGAGTACGGCTGGACCTACGACTCTCACGTCCTCTGGCAGGACTCGTTCCCGATCCTCGCCCTCGCCGCCGAGGCAACGACGACGATGAAGTTCGGCCATCAGGTGACGAACCCGGGCACGCGTGACCCGACCGTCCTCGCAAGCCTCTACGCGACGTTGCACGACATCTCCGACGGGCGCATGGTCATGGGCATCGGGCGCGGCGATTCCGCCGTGCGCTACATCGGGCGTCAGCCCGTCAAGGTCGCAGAGTTCGAGCGCGACCTGAGGATGATCAAGCCCTTCATGAACGGCGAAGAGGTGCAGTGGAACGAGAAAGACCTGCAGTTGAAGTGGGTTCGCCCCGAGCTGCCCGAGATCGAGATGTGGGTGGCGGGCTACGGGCCGAAGGCTCTCGCGGTTGCCGGCCGGATCGGCGATGGCGTGATCATCCAGCTTGCCGACCCCGAGATCATCCAGTGGATCATGGGTACGGCTCGGGCGGCGGCCGTCGAGGCAGGACGCGACCCGGCGGTGCTCAAGTGCATCGTCTGCGCCCCGAGCATGATCACCGACGACATCGCCCTCGCCCGCGAGGAGACGCGCTGGTTTCCGGCGATGGTCTCGAACCACGTCAAGGACCTGATCGACCGCTACGGCACCGACGGCTCGGTCGTCCCTCAGGCCCTCACCGACTACGTCGAGGCGCGCAAGTTCTACGACTACAACGACCACTCGCGCGTTGGAGCCGCGCATGGCGCCTTCGTGACCGACGAGATCTGCGATCGGTTCTCCGTGCTCGGCAGCATCGAGCAGGTAACCGCAAAGCTGCGCGAGCTCGAGTCGATCGGCGTCGACCACTACTCGGTCTACCTGATGACGCACAGCCAGGAGGAGACGCTCGCGGCCTACGGCGAGCACATC
>JAYTJO010000325.1:0-1536 GCA_043730975.1 Thermoleophilia bacterium
TGCGAGACGATCGACTTCCTCCGCTACAACGCGGAGTATCTCGTCCGGATCTACGAGGAGCAGCCGGTCTCGTCGCAGGGCGTCTGGAACCGGATGGAGTATCGGGCACTCGAAGGGTTCGTCCTGGCGATCAGCCCGTTCAACTTCACCGCGATCGGCGCCAATCTCACATCCTCGCCTGCGCTGATGGGCAATACCGTTGTCTGGAAGCCCGCCTCGACGCAGGCGCTGTCGGCCTGGATCACGATGCGGATCTTCGAGGAGGCAGGCCTTCCACCGGGTGTGATCAACCTCGTCTTCGGCCCGGGTGCCGAGATGGGCGCCGCGGCGCTTGCAAGCCCTGAGCTCGCTGGCGTTCACTTCACCGGATCAACCGCCGTCTTCCAGTCGATCTGGCGCACGATCGGCACCGACATCGAACGCTACCGCGGCTACCCGAGAATCGTCGGTGAGACCGGTGGCAAGAACTTCGTCGTCGCCCATCCGTCCGCAAATCCCGCCGAAGTCGCCGCTGCGATTGTGCGCGGCTCCTTCGAGTACCAGGGACAGAAGTGCTCGGCCTCCTCCCGGCTCTACATCCCGTCCAACCTCTGGGCGGATGTGCGCGAGACGCTCCAGACGGAGGTCGCCACGATCACCGTCGGTGACGTCAGCGACTTCACGAACTTCATGGGCGCCGTGATCGACGAGACGTCTTTCAACACCCAGCGTAACGCGATCGCCGAGGCGCGCGCAGCCGGCGCCGAGATCGTCGTCGGCGGCGGTACGGATGACAGCGAGGGATGGTTCGTCGACCCGACCGTGATCAAGACCGACGATCCCGACTTCAGGCTGCTCCGCGACGAGCTGTTCGGGCCGATCGTCACAGCCTGTGTCTACGACGAGTCGAAATGGTCGGAGACGCTCCGGGTCATCGACCAGACGAGCGAGTACGCACTCACCGGCGCGGTGTTCTCGAACGATCGCTACGCGATCGCAGAGGCACATGACGTGCTGCGAAACTCGGCGGGCAACTTCTACGTCAACGACAAGTCGACAGGCGCCGTCGTCGGCCAACAGCCATTTGGTGGCGCCCGCGCCTCCGGCACGAACGACAAGGCCGGCTCGATGTGGAACCTGATCCGCTGGGTTAGCCCTCGCACGATCAAGGAGACGCTCGTGCCACCGACCGACTACCGCTACCCGTTTCTTCAGCCCGACGAACCCTCCTGACCAGCCGGTCAGGCAACGGGCGAACCGCTATAGACTCACGCCGATGAGCCGCGAAGCGCGTCACGACATCCTCTTCGAGCCTGTCCGGATCGGCCCCGTCACAGCGCGCAATCGCTTCTTCCAGGTTCCCCACTGCAATGGGATGGGCCACCGGGATCCGACGCCGCTCGCGTTCATGCGCGGGGTCAAGGCCGAGGGCGGCTGGGCCGTCGTCTGTACCGAAGAAGTGGAGATCCACCCCTCCTCCGAGGTCGCCCCGTACGCCGAGGGACGTCTGTGGAACGACGAGGACATCCCCGCCCTCGCCCGCATGGTCGAGAAGGT
>JAYTJO010000326.1:0-4596 GCA_043730975.1 Thermoleophilia bacterium
CAACCCAGGTCAAGCAGCGACGCGCCTTCAAGGGCCTCGCGCTGCTCCCACTGCCACTGTCGCTGACGCTGTTCAAGGGAGCGCCGAGCGCCGCGGCCGCGATCGGAGTACCGACGATCGGAGCGGTCGGTACCGCAGCCGTCGTCAGCGGCGGCGCCGCAACCGGCGGCGGCTTCACGCTCGGTGGGCTGGCACTCGGTGGGGTCGCCGTGAAGGCGGCAGCTGTTGTCGCTGCGGTGTCGGTCGCGAGCGGTGTCGGCTATGTCGGTACGAAGGAAGTGCAAGACCGGCGCGGTCCGGCGAAGAAGACGCCCGTGACCGCAGTCGCGCCCGCTGCAGCGAAGCCCCGGCCCCCGAGCGCGGGTGGCGCGGAACAGCAGGCGACAACGACCGCCGAGGGCAAGGCGCTCGCAAAGGGCTCGAAGCGAGCAACCTCGCCGACGGGCTCGAGTCGCGGCACCACCGCACCCGGCCGGACGGGCTCGGCTTCCGGGAAGGCCGCAGTCGCGAAGACGCGCGCGGCGAAACGAGCGTCCCCCGGGAAAGCAGCGAGCGCCCCGGCGTCCGCCCGACAAGCTACGAAAGCGCCGGCGAAGCCGGCGTCCCCGCAGCCGACGACGGGAGCAGCGAGCCCAGGATCGAGCTCGAGCACCACGGCCAGGCCAGCAAAGGCTGCTGCCGCCACCAAGAGCACGCGAGCTGCCACCACACGTAAGAAACAAGCCGCTCCGGCCCCGCCCGGCACGACGAGCGGCAACGGCAACACGCCGTAGGCGCCCTCCCGTCGAGTGACCGGGTTCAACGGGATCGAACCCGGCGTCCTAGATGAACCGAAGCGGGAACTGCCGACCCGTCGCGAATGTGTGATTTCGGGACCGACACGACTCTCGTTGACACAACCCTTACATTCGAGCTCGCAAGTTCTCGTCAGGGGATGCGTCTACTCAGGTGACAACCCAATTCTGGAGGTATTCCATGAAGAAGTTCCTGCTCGTCCTGCTCGTCCCGCTCGTCGTCTCGGCCGCTGCCATCGCAGCTCCGAATCCTGCGAGCGTCAATGCGCACTGCAAGAACCTGCAGCGGCAGGCACCGGCGCTGTTCGGCGCTGGCCGCCAGTACGTTGACTTCAACGCGTGTGTGACGGCAAAGACGGCCGAGGCGGCCCTGAACACGAGCAACGCTGCAAAGACCTGCAAGACAGCACAGGCTGCCGACGCGGCTGCGTTCACGGCGAAATACGCGCCGAGCACGAACGGCAAGAGCAACAACAGCAAGGCGATGGGCGCCTGCGTTTCGGCTACGGCCAACGCCAGCGCAGTGGCGAAGCAGACCGCCGAGCTGAATGCGGCGAAGAAGTGCAAGCTCTGGCGTGCGAACGCTGCCGACTTCCTGGTGGCCAACCCGACGGCAACGGGCAAGACCTTCGCCCAGTTCTACGGCACGAACAAGAATCTCAAGAACGCGTTCGGCAAGTGCGTCTCGAAGCTCGCCAAGGCGCAGAACAGCTAGCGTCCGGCCGAGCACAACGGAACTCTCACAGGGAGCGGGAGGGCAGATGCCCTCCCGCTCCCGTTTTCGCGTTGAGCCGTGACGGGTGCTTCAGCGCGAGGCGGCCGCGGACGAACGGCCGTCCGCGAACGAGGCGATCATCACGGACTCGTTGTCCGCGTCGAACCTGTAGAGCACGATCAGCCACCTCCACGGGCCGAGGACGAATCGGTAACCCGACCATCGACCCTGCGTGAGTTCCGTACCAAGAAGCGGAAATCGGGTCAGAGGCAGCAGTGACGCCTTGATGCGATCCTTCGTGTCCGATGGGAGGCTGTGCGTCCGGATGAGGCGTTCGAGGTCTGCGACCGCCTCCGGAGCGACGAGGACGCGCGCCATGATCCTAGTGGTCTCTCCGGGAAATACGTACCGCCTTCGTGCGGCTGCAAACGCTTCGCAGGCCGTCGTCCTCGGTCGCCCCGATACAAGAGGAAGAGGTGTTGGTACCAGACTTAAGTCTGGTACCAACGCAGTTTCCCTTGGCTCCCTGCGTCCTAGGCCTGTTCGGTTTTCGCCGACGAACCCAGCACGTATTTCCCGGAGAGACCACTAGAGGCTGTCGAGCGGGATACCGTCGCCCGCCTGGATCTGCTCGATCCCGCGCTCGGCACGCTCGAACGATCCAGGAATACCGTCGAGAAGCTCGACAACACTTCGGGCATCGATATCGGCCGCGTCGATCGCCTGAGAGAGCAGCGAGCGCGCAAGCGTCCCCTCGTGGAGGTGCGCTCGCCGTGCGAGAATCGCGAGTTTCTCGGCGTACTCGGGATCGAGGCTGACGTTGATGCGGCTCTGCCCGGCTGCCATCAAGTTCATCGTAGCACGGTCTAACACACTTTGTGCTTGGACGGCCAGGGGGTGATGGCGGAGCAGATGGCCACAGCCCGAGCTTGCCTCAACGACCTCACAACCGCAAGATGGCTCTTCGAGCCATGGCCGGGAGAGCCGGGGATCCCGGTCGCTCTCGATCGATCGGCCGGCGGTGAGCACCACCCCACCGCCCGATCGCCGGCTGAAGCCGGTTGCCAGAGTTCTGCCCTGTACCGACCCCGGAAACGGGCTGAAAAGCGTGTTCAGGATCGAAGGTAGAGCTGCAACGATGGTGCGGTTCTGCGGAGATGGTCGAGCGCGTCCTTTTCGAGTTGCCGGGCCCGCTCGCCCGTTATGTTGAGGATCGCGCCCACCCGCTCGAGAGTCTTTGGTTCGCTGCCGTCGAGCCCGAAGCGCTCGACAAGCAGCCGCTGAGAGCGTGGTTTCAGCGTGGCCATTGCATGGGCGAGATCGCGGACGCGGAGTTTCTCGGACGTCTTCGCCTCCGGGGTTGCAACGCTCGTGTCCTCGAGCAGGTCGGCTACACGTGCGCCGTCGGCAACCGGAGTTTCGAGCGAGATGGGCTCATGTACGAGCCCGAGCAGCCGTTGCACACGCTCTGCCGTGAAGTTCGGGCCCGCTTCGATGGCGATCTCCTCGATCGACGGCTCACGGTTCAGACGTTGGGCGAGCTGTCGGCGTGCGGTGCTCACCTGATAGACGCGCGGTGCGATGTGTGCCGGCAGGCGGATCGTGCGCCCTTGCTCGGCGATCGCCCTAAGGATCTCCTGGCGGATCACCCACGTCGCATACGTCGAGAGCTTGTATCCCAGCGTATGGTCGAACTTTTCGACGGCGCGGATCAGGCCGATGTTGCCCTCCTGGATGAGGTCGAGCAGGGGCAGGCTCGCGCGCTTGTAGGTGCGGGCGATCGAGAGCACCAGGCGTAGGTTGCACTCGATCAACCGTTGCCTCGCTGCCTCATCGCCTGCGTCCTTGCGCCGGGCGAGCTCGCGCTCCTCCGCGACTGTCAGTAGACCCTCCCCGCCGATCCGGTCGATGTACATCAGCAACGCGTCCTGGGTGACCGGATCGGTGTCGAACACATCGCGCAACTGAACGTCGGGCTCGTCGAACTCGGGCCCATCGAGTTGCGTCGTCACGGCCTGACCTCGCGAGCGGATGTGTCGGGGAATCCTGCTGTGCTTGCGGGATCCGATGGCCGCTCGATCGCGTCCCCTGGAATGCGTCGCAGGAGGTCTTCGGCCGGATTCGCGCCCGTCAACTCTTTCGTCGCCGCTCCGGCGCGTCGCTCTCGGATCTTCCGATACAGAACCCCGCGATCCCACGAGGCGTTGCGTTCGCTCTGTTTGAATTTCGCGAGCATCGCAGCAGCATCGGGTTTCAGCGAGTCGGCCTGCTCCAGCACGTCGATGGCCTCATGCAGCCGCCGCCGCCGCTCCGAGAGCCGCCGATGTTCCTCCTCGAGATCCTCAAGAGGTTCGACGTGCTCTGCGTTCGGCGTGACGGCCAATTTCGACGGGTCTGACAAGTCCTCCCCTAACTCTTCAATTCTATCGTAGCGCCCCGCTACCCCGCCGCGCCTTCGGGTGTCATCGCGAGACCTGACACCCGATTTGCAGGCTTCAGCCTGTCTCCGGAGTCGGCGGTCTGTCCAGCAGACTCTCGCGCTTCGGGGCCCCGAGGGCGTCGATGCCGAGTTCCTTGCGGAGCGCGTCGGTCTGCGCGTGTAGCTCCCGCCGCCGCTGGGACAGCTCCCGCTCCTCCTCCTCGACCTTCGCGAGCCGCTCTGCGGCGTCGGGCTCGTTGACCCCGGTCGTCTTGAGGAAGTCGATCCTGTCGTGCAGCCGCAGCCGGCGACCGGAAACGGTTCGCTCCTCCTCGTCCAGCTGCTCGAGCAGCTCTCTGGATTCCGGTCCGGACATTCCTCCCCCGGTATAGCCGACGCCGGGGCCGCCGTCCAGTCCATCGCCGAGGACCTGGCCGCAGGGTGAGGGCAGGACTGCTCGCCCCAGCTGCGTGAAGTGGCGATCGAACGCGAACGCGGTCTGCACGGCTTCGCGCTCCTTCGGGTGTCAGGTCTCGCATTCACGCACTCCGCTCGCTCCTGATGAGCCGCCGACTCACGGTCGAGTAGTGGCAGCCGAGATGACCGCCTATCTCCCGGAGTGTGTAGCCGTACCTCCGGTATGCGACGGCGATCGGGTCTTCCTCGGC
>JAYTJO010000327.1:0-2103 GCA_043730975.1 Thermoleophilia bacterium
CAGATACGGATAGATGACGAACATCGCGACCGGAATCGGCCAGAGCCAACGAACGATCGGCTCGAGCTGGAACGCGGCGATCAGGTACAGCGCGAGGGCCGCTGCGCAGAAGGCCCACACCTGGGCTCGAGAGAGGGCTCCTGAGGGGATCTCGCGACCGGCAGTACGCGGGTTTCGCGTGTCGAGCTCGGCATCGATGAGCCTGTTCAAGCCCATCGCGAGCGTGCGGGCGCCCACCATCGCGAGGGTCAGCCAGACCATTGGGCCGACGCCGGGAAAGCCGTCGACGGCGAGAAATGCGCCGACGTAGGCAAACGGGAGCGCGAAGACGGTGTGCTCGAGCTTGACGAGCGAGGCGAACCGGCGCGGGAGCGAGAGCGCTGTCGTGCTCACGTCTGGTGGTGTCGGGAGCTCTGGTCGCCCGCTGCAAGCTCGAGACCGTGCACGAGAGCCGGTTGTAGCACCGCAAATCCGTCACGACAGCCGCCGGGGGAGCCCGGCAGGTTCACGACGAGGGTCGAGCCGTGGAGACCGGCGGTGCCCCGGGAGAGCAGCGCGTGCGGCGTACGGGTGCGGGCATCGGCACGAATCGCCTCGGCGATTCCTGGTGCTTCGCGATCGAGAACCGGCCGCGTCGCCTCGGGGGTGACATCGCGCGGCGTGAACCCGGTGCCGCCCGTCGTCAGGACGAGGCTGTTCCTGCCCGAAAGCTCGATGATTGCCGCGGAGATCACATCGGCGTCGTCCGGCACGACCCGGCGCTCGACTTCGAATCCATCCGTCGTCAGAAGCTCCGTCAGCGTGTCACCGCTCCGATCCTCGCGCGTGCCGTGATGGACGCCGTCGGAAACCGTGAGCACGGCGGCCTTCATACCGTCTCCTTCGTCTTTTCGACCAGCGTGATCTCCGAGATCACCATCGCCTTGTCTATCGCCTTGGCCATGTCGTAGACCGTCAGTGCGGCCACCGCAACGGCGGTCAACGCCTCCATCTCAACGCCTGTCTGGGCCGTCGTCTCCGCGGTCGCGCTGATCTCGACCCCCGTCGGGACGACGGTCAACTCGACGGCGACAACGGTCAGTGGGAGGGGATGACAGAGCGGGATCAGGTCACTCGTGTGCTTCGCGGCCATGATCCCGGCCAGCTTGGCGGTCGTGAGCGCGTCGCCCTTCGGCAGATCGCCCAGACGCCCTGCCGTCTCGGGAGCCATGATCACGGAGCCGCGGGCGACCGCACGACGTCGCGAGAGCGGCTTTTCGCCGACGTCCACCATCCGGATCGTTCCGTCAGCAGCGACGTGCGAGAGGTCGGTCATGGACGCATCGTACTCGGAGCGCACTCCATCCCAGTCCTCGAGCGCGCCGCAGGCCCCGACACAGGGTTCCGCTCGACCTCTGTAGGTGCGGGACCTGTGCCGCACCGTTCGACCTGTGAGGGTTCCGGTGGAACGCTGCTAGGCCGGGCGCTCGGCGAGCGTCACCTGGACGACACGTCGCGTCTTCCCGTCCCGCAGGACCGTGAACGGGATCTTTTCCCCCACGCGATGCAATGCGACTGCGCGCGACACATCCTGGGCACTCGTGATCGACGTGGTGCCGATTCGAATGATCACGTCGCCGCCAACCGACACCTGAACGCCGTCAGCATCCTCCACGCTCGTGCCGCCCCGGAGGCCGGCGCGGGAGGCTGGCGTGTCAGACTGAACCTTTGCCACGAGGGCGCCGCGGGGCGTCGCAAAGCCGAACTTCTTTGCCACTCGCGGCGTCACGTCCTGGGTCGTGACACCGACATACGCGTACGAGACACGGCCGGTGCGTACGAGCTGGTCGAGCGCCCGACGAGCCGTGTCGATCGGAATCGCGAATCCGACGCCCTCGCCGGAGCCACTCGTCGACCGGATCTGGGCGTTGATTCCGATCACGCGCCCCCGGGCATCGAACAATGGGCCGCCCGAATTGCCACGATTGATGGGTGCGTCGGTCTGGATCGCATCGGAGATGCTGTACCCGGACGTCAATGAGTCGATCGTGCGATTGGTTGCCGAGACGACACCCACCGACAGTGAGCTCTGCTCGTTGAACGGGCTCCCGATCGCAGCGACCG
>JAYTJO010000328.1:0-1687 GCA_043730975.1 Thermoleophilia bacterium
CGGGCCCGCACAAGGAGCTCCTCCGCCTCGCGCTCGACCTGGACGCGGCGCTCCTGGCCGGCGCCGGCCAGAACGCGATCAGCCTCAGCCTGAGCCCGCGCAAGGAGCTCCTCCGCCTCGCGCTCGGCCCGCGCCCGGCGTTCCTGGATCTCGTCCTCGACGCGGCCTGTCTCCGCGAGAAGCTCCTCCGCCTCACGCTCGACCTGCGCCCGGCGTTCCCGGATTTCGGCGAGTGCTGCACGCTCACGCTCGGTCTGCGCCTCGACGAGCGCCGAGGCCTCGCGCGCCTCCGTCAGCGTCCGGAGCGCTTCGGCACGGGACGCTTCGCGCACGTCGTCGGCAGCACGTGCCGACGCGACGAGCAGCCGCGCAGCCTCCTCGTCCGGGGGCGTCGCTCGGGAGGGAGCAGCGGGCTGCGCTCGGGCATCGCCGCGCAGGTTCCCGATCGTCCAGTCGAGGTAGGCGCCACGCTTCTCCGCCGCAGCAGCGACCACCTCGTCGACCTCGCGACTGATGCGCTCGGCAACCGCGACCCGATCGGCGAGCATTGCCTCGACGTCGAGCTCGTGGGGCGTCTGCTCCATCGTCGGAAGTATGAACCACTGCAGGCCCCTCCTACAAGCCCGATCCTCCAGGCCCGATCCTTGCCCGACGCTGCGGACTCGGCCGGTGTGCGCGCCGCACGTTAGTCGGTCGGCTCGTGCAGGCGGGAGGAGAGATCGGAGACGAGGCTCTCCGGGGAAGGGGTGCCATCAGCGTCGAGCGACTGGAGCGCGCCCGCTAGGAGATCACGTACCCTGTCGCGCTCATCCTCGGCCGACGCTGCGACGCGATCGGCCTCGGCACGGGCGCTGAGCAGGATCTCGTTCGCCTCACGCTCGGCCTGCTCGCGCCGCTCCTCGAGCCCGGCAGAGATCTCGTTCGCCTCACGCTCGACCTGCTCGCGACGCTCCCGTACCTCGCCAAGGGCCACGCGCTCGCGCTCTGTCTCGTCGTGGAGTTGGGTTGCTCGTTCGCGCGCCCTGGTCAGCGTCTGCGCGGCTCGCCCTCGCGATGCCTCACGCACGTCCTCGGCAGCGCGGACGGCGGCAACGAGCAACGCGGCGGCCTCCTCGTCAGCAAGAGCAGGCTGAGCGACCTCGGCCTCTGCGTCCTGGCGTCCTTGTCCGTCACGGTAATCCTGCAGCTGCTTCTCGAGATCTGATGCACGCTCGGTCACCTCTCGCAACTCCGCGAGCGCCTGCTTGCGCTCCCGCTCGACGAGATCGACCTTCGACGAGAGCTCGATGCGCACGTTCCGCGTCTCCGTCAGCTGATCGCGCGTCTTCGTCAGCTGATCCTCGGCCGTCGAGCAACGCTGGATCAGCTCCGCAACCGACTTCGAGCTCGCCTCCGCTTCACCCTGTGCCTCGAACCTTGCCGCGAACAGCTCCTCCTCCAGCGTGTTTACCCGCTCCCGCAAAGCAAGAGCCTGCCGCCACGTCAGCAGATACGCCTCGGAAACCCGATGGAGGAACCCATCGACGTGCTCCCTGTCGTAGCCGCGCATCGCCATGGGAAGGTCGTGGCTCGTCACATCCTCGGGACGCAGCATGCCGTTGCCGGCGCCGGACTCGAACGGGGAGGTGATCGGGTGTTGCTCGTGGGGCCACGTATGAACCGTATCGCTTTCCTGCTCGCTTGCAAA
>JAYTJO010000329.1:0-3148 GCA_043730975.1 Thermoleophilia bacterium
CATGTGTTGTCGCTCTGTGATGCGGCTCGGCAATCGCCTGCGTGGTCTCGCGCGGAACGAGCGCGGCTTCACGCTCAGCGAGATGGTGGTCACGATGGCGATCATGGGCGTCGTCATCGCCGCCGTCGCGACGCTCTTCACGTCCGGCACGTCGGCGTCGGTCGATCTCAACCTGCGCTTTGCGTCTCAGTCCGAAGCGCGACTTGCGCTCGACACGTTCAGGCGGGAGGTTCACAACGCCTGCGATGCGACTGTTTCCGGTGGGACGTCAGTGACGCTCAAGACCCTCACCTCGAGCTACGCCTGCACGAGCAACAGCTCGACATGGTGCACGTCGGGGTCAGGAAGTCGCTACGGGCTCTACCGCCAGGCGGGTGCCAGTTGCAGTTCGGCGGGGGTTCTCAGGGCGGACTACCTCACCGGAGCCTCGATCTTCACGGTCACCGCTCCCGCCGGAACCTACAAGCTGAAGCAAGTCGGCATCGATCTCACGGTGAACCAGAAGCCGTCGATCTCGCGGCTTGGGTATCGCATCCAGGACGCGATTGCGCTCCGAAATGGAGCGAGATCGTGACCTGTGTGAAGTGGTGGCAGGCCCCGCTGGGGCGCCTACGCGGAGAGGACGGAATGGCGCTCGTGATGGCGATCGGCGTCATGGCGACGATCGCGATCATGGGCGGCTCGCTCGTCCTCTACTCCACCTCGAACGAGCGCACCGCAAACCGCTCGAAGGCCGACCAACGCGCGTACAGCCTGGCGCAGACCGGGATCGACAGCGCCGTCGCGCAGCTTGCCAACGGGGGCAACACCGCGATCAATCAGTCGACGTTCTTCGCCTCACTAACGAAGACCGCGAGCTTCGGCACAGGGGAATCCGTCACGTGGACACCGACGCTCGTCACGACGACAACAGGAGCCCTCACGCGTTACAAGTGGACGATCAGCGCGGTCGGGACAATTCCCAACCCGGCGGGCGCGGGTTCGATCTCGCGCACCGTCACCGCCGATGTGCGGCTGAAGCCGACGACGACGCAGACGATCAACGCGAGCGCCTGGAGATACGTCTACTCGTGGAAGACCGGCGATCCCGACGGCTGTGACATGGAGCTCCCGAACAATCCCGGCGTGCAGTCGTCGTTCTACGTCGCAGGAAACCTCTGCCTCGACAACAACAGCGCGGTGGTCGGGCCGACCGCCGGCAACCCTGCGGTGGACGTCAACGTCCGCGGAAACCTCATCCTGCTGAAGAACGGGAACGACGTCGGAACGGCGGCGCGGCCGCTGACAAGCCTCAACGTCGGTGGAGCCTCCGGCTGCAAGTTCAGGGCGAACCCGTATCACTCTCCCTGCACGTCGGTCGATCACACCCGCCCGGATTCCACCATCGGCTCGTCGGTTACGCAGCCGGTCGCGAACTTCGTCGACTGGTACACGGTGGCAAGCCCCGGGCCCGCCAATCCGTGCGAGGTCACGAGTGGAACCCCCCCGACGTTCGACAGCGACGGGATCAACGGCAATGGAGCGTTGACGAACGTGATTCACCTCGACACGATGGCGAGCTTCACCTGCCGCACCGGTCTCGGCGAGCTGTCGTGGAACCTCGCGACGCTGACGCTGACCGTCAACGGAACCATCTTCATCGACGGCAGCCTCGACCTGACGAGCGGCTCGATCGTGCAGTACGACGGCCTCGCGGCGCTGTATCTCAGCGGCACGCTCCACATGCACCAGACGCAGCTCTGCGGAGCGGTCGCGGCTGGGACTTGCGACAACGCCGGCTGGAACGCGGCACAGGACGTGCTCCTGATCGCGGCCAAGGGGCCTCAGGACTTCGCGCAGTGCACCCAGTGCAGCGCTCTCCTCGAGCAGGGCGCGCAGTTCCAGGGGGCGCTCTACGGCGAGTACAACCTGGGTTTCCAGAACAACTCCGAGGTGCAGGGGCCGATGGTCGCCAAGGAGGAGTTGATCCAGAACAGCTTCACGTTCAACTACATTCCGACGATTGTCAATGTCCCGTTCGGAACGCCGGGCAACTCGATCACGACGTACTCGGTGATCTCGCCGACGAACTTCGCCGGCTGACGGCGGCGCTTCAGGCGGCTCCCGGACGTGCCGATAGGAGCACCATGAGTGTTGCGTTTGCAGCAGTCGCGTTCGCGCCGGGACTCGCTATCGGCAGCTTCCTGAACGTGATTGCCTCACGGGTGCCGCTTCGACGGTCGGTCAGCGACGGACGCTCGGCGTGCATGAGTTGCTCGCACGAGATCGCCGCGTACGACAACATCCCGCTCTTCTCCTGGGTGCTGCTCCGTGGTCGCTGCCGGCACTGCCAGGCGCTGATCCCGGTGCGCTACCCGGTCGTCGAGCTCGTGACGGCGCTCCTCGTTACGGCGTCGGTGCTGCTCTTCGGCCTCACGGCCGAGGCGATCCTCGCGTCGTTCTTCTGCGTCGTCCTCGTCGCTCTTTCCGCGATCGACATCGAATACCGCATCGTCCCGAACCGGATCGTGATTCCCTCGGCGGCGATCGTGCTCGTGGCACAGACGATTCTTCACCCGAGCCCGGAGTGGCTGCTGGCAGCTCTCGGTGCATCCGGGTTCCTTTTCGTCGCGGCGCTCGTCTATCCCAAGGGGATGGGCATGGGCGACGTCAAGCTCGCCCTTCTCCTCGGCGCGATGCTCGGCCGCTCGGTGACCGTCGGGCTGATGATCGGCTTCCTTGCCGCGCTTGTGCCGGCCGCGGTTCTTGCCGTGCGCCATGGCTCGAAGGCCCGCAAGATAGCGATCCCATTCGCTCCGTTTCTCGCGTTCGGAGCGATCGTGGCGCTCTTCGCGGGCGATACCATTCTCGAGTGGTACCTCGAGGTTTGATGCGCAGTAGAAGCACGTCTGGATGCGGCCCTGCACGCTGCGGATCGCGTCCGCCGAGGACGTCATCCAGGCAACCAGCCTTGACGCCGTCCTCGTCGAACACGCTCCTTGGTGCAGAACCGCCCCAGACGCACTCCTAATACACATCAAACCTCCTGGCATTTCCGGGCTGAGATCGCACGAACCGTTCGTGCCGACGCTGCTCAACCGTCGGCCGTGTTCTGCCGATACCTCGTTTGAGGGAATATCCGCATGAACTTCGAGCCCGCCGGCCCACT
>JAYTJO010000330.1:0-5397 GCA_043730975.1 Thermoleophilia bacterium
GCGATACCGATATGTAGCAACTCGCGATACCGAAACGGACACGGTCGCAACTGCGCGTGCGTCACCCGCGGGCGACGTTCCTCGGCGCCTGAGGCGCCGTTCCGCATAGCTCCTACGGCGCCGGGATAGCGAGTTGCCGGCAGATCGCACGGACCGTCCCATCGGGATCTCCCGATGGCGAGGAACAGGCGCGCGCAGATCCCGAGTCCGGTTGCCCCAGATGCTGTGCCACGAACCTTCCCGCAGCATCTCGCAGCCCTGATCGGTCAGATGACGCTCGAACTCCCGGAGCTTCAAGCGGCAGCGAGGTCGATCGTGATCGGTTCGACGTGACCCCCACCGATCGGCGGCTGTCGCCCCTCGTCTCGATACGACGCCACCATCTCGCGGGCAGCATCGAGCAGCAACTCCCGCGCCTCTTCGACGGTCCGCCCACACGTGACAACAGCCGGCCACTCGGCGAGCTGCGCCATCGTCCAGCCGTCCTCGTCGGGAGTGAAGACCGCTGTCAGCGTCAAGTGCTCGACCATCACCTGGAAGTATGCCCCGTGATGCAGATCGCGCCAGTGTCCGGATCGGACGCGATCGCCCGTGCGCTGGCCCGCGGGCGACGCTCCTCGGCGCCTGAAGCGCCGTTCCGCATCGCCCCTACGGACGCTCGAGCGCCTCTGCGAGCAGCGTCGCCACGTCGGCGACTCGCATCTCCGAGCCGTTCTGCTTGACGCCGTCGTCGAGCATGATCGTGCAGAACGGGCATGCGACTGCAAGGGTCGAGGCGCCCGTCTCCGCCGCTTCGCGGGCGCGCTCCTCGTTGATCTGGTTGCCGCGCTCCTCCATCCACATGTGCGCACCCCCGGCGCCACAGCAGAAGCCCCGCTTGCCGCTCCGCGCCATCTCGAGCGGCTTGCCGACCCGCGCCACGATCTCACGGGGCGCCGAAATGACGTCGTTGTGACGGGCCAGGTAGCAGGAGTCGTGGTAGGTGATCTCCTCGGTGCCCGCGACCGGGTCGAGCCGACCCTCCTGGAGAAGCTCTGCGAGCAACTCTGTGTGGTGGACGACCTCGTAGTTGCCGCCGAAGTCGGGATACTCGTTCGCGAGCGTGTTGAAGCAGTGCGGGCAGCTCGCAACGATCTTCGTCACGCCGGCGTCGTTCATCGTCGTCACGTTCTGCTCGGCGAACGCCTGGAACGTGTACTCGTTGCCCATCCGCCGGGCCGGGTCGCCCGTGCACGACTCGCGGGGGCCAAGCACCGCGAAGTCGACGCCGGCCGCCTGCAGGAGCTTCGCGGTGGACTGCGCGGTCGTCTTCGCTCGCTCGTCGTACGAGGCTGCGCACCCGACCCAGTAGAGCACCTCGGGCGCCGGCTCACCCGGCTGCAACACACGCACGTCGAGTCCCTCGGTCCAGTCGGCGCGCTCGGTTTGCGGCTTGCCCCAGGGGTTCTGCGAGCGCTCAACGTCGCGCAGCATTGTCTCGCCGTCGGAAGGGAATCGCCCTTCGACCATCACGAGATGACGACGGAGGTCGACGATGTGATCGACGTGCTCGATCGCCACCGGGCACTCCTGCAGACAGGCGCCGCACGTGACGCAATCCCAGACGACGTCGTCGCTGATGGCGTTCGGTACGAGGGCTGTCGGCTCGAACGCATCGCCACCCTTCGACGCTGCAAGAAGGTTCGGCCCCTCGGCGAATAGCTGGTCGCGCAATCCCATGATCAGGAGCTTCGGCGAGAGCTCCTTCCCCGTCTGATACGCCGGGCAGACGTCCTGGCAGCGGCCGCACTCGGTGCACGACATCGTGTCGACCATCTGCTTCCAGGTCATGTCAGCGATCGTCGCCGCGCCAAATCGCATCTCGGCCTCGTCCTCGACCGTGAAGTCGAGCGGCTCGAGGCGACCACGGCGGCGGGTGCGGCCGAACCAGACGTTGATCGCCGCCGTCGCGATGTGGAGGTGCTTGGAGTGCGGCAGGTAGGCAAGGAAGCCGACTACGAGCAGGACGTGCGCCCAGACGAAGATCCGCTCCCGCACCTCGGCCCATGTGCCTTCACCGAAGACCTGAGCGATCGCGTTCGAGACGGGCGACCACGAAGCTGGCCACTCGTTCAGGCCGGTCGCGATCAGGGCCGCGTGCCAGAGAAGCAGCGTGAGGACGATCATCGCGATCAAACCGAGAATCAGGTCGGCCTCGCCGAGGTGGCTGCCCTTGAACCGCTCGGGACGCTGCACCTTGCGAATCCAGAGCGCGGAGATGACGCCGACGAGGACGAGCACGACGAACAGGTCGACGAGGAACGCGAACCAGCCCTGATGGCCGAGCCAGGGCAGAGACTCCCCCTTGGCCACGGCACCGATCAGCGCCATCACGATCGTCGGGAAGAGGACGAGGAAGCCCCAGAAGATGAGGGCGTGGATCAGGCCAGGCCCGAGCCGCTGGAACAGCTTCTTCTGCCCCAGAACGACGACGGCCTCGTTACGAACGCGCTGCGGCACGTCGTCGAAGCGCGAGACGGGTTTGCCGAGGCGGACGAGTTGCGTCAGCATCAGCGCGCGGCGGCCGAAGAGCGCCCCGGCGACGCCGAGGACGAGGAGGAGCGCCAGTCCTGAAACGGTGGTTTGCATCAGACGGCCGGTCGAGGCTGCGCCTCGCCCCTACGAGCCAGGCACCACGCGCGCCGTCGGTGGCCGGCTCGTAGGGGCGATGCATAGCCTCGCGGTAGCGAGGCGAAGCGTCGCCCGTCCGGTCGCCCGAGTCTCACCCGCGTCGCCTCCGCAGCTCCGCCGAGACCGCCGGCAGCACCTCGTGCAGGTCGCCGACGACCGCATAGTCCGCAATCGACATGATCGGCGCCTCGGGATCGGTGTTGACCGCGAGGATGCGCTTCGCGCCCTTTGCACCGGCGATGTGCTGGGTCGCACCCGACACGCCGCACGCGATGTAGATCTCGGGCGCGATCTTGTTCCCTGTCTGCCCCACCTGGTCGGTGTGTGGGCGCCAGCCCGACATCGTCACGGCACGCGAACAGCCGACCGCGCCGCCGAGCAGGTCGGCCAGCTCCTCGACGACCACGAAGCCCTCGGCCGAGCCCACACCGCGCCCGCCGGTGACGACGACCCTGGCGTCCGCAAGCGAGACGCCCCCGGCAGGAGGAGCGACCCGGTCGCGGACGCGGACGACGAGGTCTGTATCCGCCAGCTCCGGCGTGAACGCCTCCACCGAGCCCGGGCTTCCAACCTCGGCGGCCGCGACAGCGTGAGGCGCAACGGTGAGTAATGCTCGCCCGGCGTGCAGTCGCGCCTCCTCGAGCAGGCTCCCTCCCCAGCGAACGCGCGTCAGGAGCATCGGATCGCCCGGGGTCACCGAGATGCAGTTCGCCGCGAGTGGCTCGCCGAGCCGCACGGCAGCGCGCGCCATCGCGTCGGTCGCGTGCCCCGAGCCGGGGGAGACTATCGCCGTCGCGTCGATCCGCTCTGCCGTCGCACAAACGATCGAGGCCCACGCATCCGGCGCGAAGGCGCCCAGGGCTTCGTGCTCCGCGACGTGGACAACGGCGGCCGGAACGTTCGCCGCCGCCGCTGCTCCGCCAGGGCCGATCACGAGTGCGTGGGTTTCCCCGCCAAGGCCGGCTGCGAGCGTGAGCGCCTGCAGCGAGACATCGGTGGCAACGCCGTCGACATGCTCCACGAGAACGAGGTTCATGACGCCACTCCGATCTGCTCGAGAAGGTCGACGACCGCTTGGGCCGCATCGGCGCCGTGACCGAGCACCTCGGCCTGCTTCGACTCGCCCGCCGGAACGACGAGTCGGGCGCGTTCGAGGCGCGAGGCTGGGCGTTCGGGCGTCGTCGCAACAAGTGACTTCCGCCCCGCGCGCATCCGCCCCGGGACCGACGGGTACCGAGGCAGGTTGAGCCCTTCGAGGACGGTGACGACGGCGGGTAGCGGCAGCTCGTAGACGTCGCGTCCGCCACCCTCTTCCTGTTCACACCGGGCCGTTCCGCCATCGACGCTGACGCTCTTGAGCCCGGTGGCACAGGGCCGGCCGAGCGCGTGTGCCACCCGTAGCCCGATCTGAAAGCCACCCGAGTCTGCCGACTCGTTCCCGAAGAAGATCAGATCGAACGGGCCCGACTCGGCCTCGTCGGCGTTCACGGCGTCCACGATCGCACCGGCCGTCGCCTCCGGATCCCATTCCTCACCATCGGTGACGAGGTGGATTCCTCGAGCGACGCCGATCGCCATGGCATCGCGCAGCTGCTCCTCCGCGTCGGCCGGGCCGAGCGTGAGCACGACGGTGTCACCCCCGTGGTGCTCCCAGAGTCGCACCGCCTCCTCGACCCCGCACTCCTCGTGCGGGCTGATCGCAAAGCCGAGATGCTTCGTCTCGATTGCCTGCTCGTCGTCCGTGAGAACGATCCGCCCACCGGTCATGGGAACGCGCTTGATGCAGACGAGGGTCTTCACGAGCGGATCCTCTCATGCTCGGGATCGAACGGCGCGGCGGCACCGGCCACCGCGACCGTGACCGGATAGCGCTCGTTCATGTACTCGACCGCCAACGCGTCAGAGCCCTCGACCGCGTGCTCGGGCGGGAGATAGGCCATGAGGATGTACTTGCCGAGCGACGGCCCCGCGCCGGCGCTCGTCACGTACGAGCGGCGGCCCTTCGCATCCGTGAGCGGGGATCCGTCACGGAGCGTGATCGGCTCACGCCCGAGCGGATACCGTTTGACGCCGGCGGAGGAGGTGTGATCGTCGACCGTGAGGGTGCAGAGGATCGCCGCGGGATCCTCCTCGCGGTGGCGCAGGTGCGCCTCCTTGCCGACGAAGTCCTGATCCTTCACCTTCGGCCGCTGCAAGCCGGCCTCGACGACGTTGTATTCCGTCTCGAGCTCGGCGCCGTAGGCACGGTAGGCCTTCTCGAGACGTCCCGTGGTTCCGTAGACCCCGATCCCGCAGGCCGTCAGCGAGTGCGGCTGCCCCGCCTCCCAGAGCACATCCCAGAGCCGTCCGCCCT
Source organism: Thermoleophilia bacterium (assembly GCA_043730975.1). Classification (GTDB taxonomy): domain Bacteria; phylum Actinomycetota; class Thermoleophilia; order Gaiellales; family Gaiellaceae; genus Gaiella. The sequence continues at coordinate 5,024 of JAYTJO010000330.1, forward strand.
GCTCGATCGGTACGTAAAGCTCCCAGCCGAGGTCGCCGACGTACGAGATGCGCGAGGCGAGCGCGAGTTGCGAGCCGATCTCGATCGTGCGGCAACGTCCGAACGCGAAGCCCTCGTGCGAGACGTCGTCCGAGGTGACGCTCGAGAGGATGTCGCGTGATCTCGGCCCCCAGACGCCGATCGTCGTCCACGCGGTCGTCACGTCGACGAGGCTCGCCGAGCCGTGGTCCGGCAGGGCGTCGATGAACAGCTTCCGGTCGGCCATCCCGTGCGCGCCGCCGGTGACGACGCGGAAGAGGTCGTCGCCGAGACGCATGATCGTGAGGTCCGACTTGAAGCCACCGCCCTGGCCGAGCACCGGGGTGTAGATGACG
>JAYTJO010000331.1:0-9491 GCA_043730975.1 Thermoleophilia bacterium
CCACCGATCGTCGGTCACGGGTACTTCGAGTCACGCGAGCTCCTTGCCGAGGGCGGGGTGCCTTTCGGTGCCGCCAGGCGCGCGAACTCGATCGACGACGCGCGTGCTGTCGCGGCAGAGCTCGGTTACCCGGTTGTGCTCAAGGCGCTCGGTCTACTCCACAAGTCCGACGCGGGCGGCGTCGCGCTCGACCTCGCTGACGACGCAGCAGTCGCGGTCGCCGCGACCGACATGCACGAGCGCCTGGCGCCGGAGGGCTATTCGGTCGAGACGCTCGTCGACACGACCGGCGGCGTCGAGCTGATCGTCGGCTGTCGGCGCGACCCGCGCTTCGGCCCGCTCGTCCTCGTCGGGCTGGGCGGCGTCTACGCCGAGCTGTTGCGTGATGTTCGGCTCGCGCTCGCACCCGCGGGAGCGGACGAGCTCGAAGCGCTCCTGCTCTCGCTCCGCGGAGCGGGGATCCTCACCGGCGCGCGCGGCCGCTCCCCCGTGGACGTTCGTGCTGCAGCCGAGGCGGCTGCGGCCCTCTCGCGTGTCGCTGCCGCGCACCCCGAGATCGCGGAGATCGAGATCAACCCGCTGCTCGTGACGCCGACTGGCGCCGTCGGCCTCGACGCCCGCATCGTTCTCTCCTGAGTGGACGGTCACGGGCGCTCTACCCGCCCGCCCGGTTCTAACAGCCGGTTGCGTCCCGGAGGACCCTGCAGCACTCCGCGATCCGGGGTGGGCTGAGTGTGACGAGATGATGGCGAAACGCTTCGCGCGGAAGCGTATGAATGTTGTCGAAGTTCACGACGCAGTCGGTGGGCACGCCGTCCGCTGCTGCTGAAAGCTCCAGCTCCGAGACGAGCCCACGCACCGTTCGGGTAAGTGCTGCGACGACAACTGCACCGATCCGGTCGGCGACCGGATCGCGAGTGATGACGAGAACGGGCCTGTCGCCTCCCGGGGTTTCTGCGAACCAGATCTCACCCCGCTGCATTCGACCAGTCCGACCAGTCCTCGGCAGGACCCCAATCGGCGATCGCCGCCAGTGACTTCTCCCCTTCCTCCAGGGGGCGCGAGGCCCACGTCTCGGCATCGACCTCGGACGCCAGGCGCGTGAGGTGGCGATGAAGCGCCTCTCGTAGAAGCTCCGACCGATCGACACCGAGGCGCTCTGCCCATCGTTGTGCATCGGCCGCTTCGGCGTCACCCACTCTGAAGCTCAGCATCGTCATACACTATGACAATATCGTATTACGATCAGGATGACCACTCGTTCACCGATTTCTTACCTGTTCCCGCCTGCTGTACCCGCTACGATCCTGACTCGGCGGTCAATCCGTCGCACCGGCCGGTCGCGCGCGACACGGTCGGCACCACGAGCCCAGGAGGACGCGTGCTTTCCCCACTGACCCGCCGCTTCCCGCTCCTCGTACTCGGACTCGTCGTGCTGCTCGCCATTCCCGCGGTCGCCGCCTCCAGCCTGCGCGGCTCGAACGCCGATGCGAAGGTCATGCGCGTGGGGACGACGTACTACATCTCCTCGCTGAACCCGTTCGTCGGGATCGAGACGAACGATTCGCTCGCCTACACGATGGTCTACCCGCAGCTCGTCCAGTACGTGCCGGGGCCGAGGATCGGCAGTGACTGGGCATCGAGTTGGAGGAGCAGCAACGGCGGTCTCACCTGGATCTTCAGGCTCAAGAAGGGCAAGTGGTCGGACGGCACGCCCCTCACGTCGGCGGACGCCGTGTGGACGATCAACACCGTTCTCAAGTACAAGGACGGCCCGACGTCCTACGTCGCGAGCTCCTACGACGGAATCAAGAGCGCTTCAGCTCCGGATCCACAGACGCTCGTGATCTCCTACAGCCGGCCTATCGCCCCGGCGCTCTCGAACCTCTCCCAGACATTCGTTCTCCCCAAGCACGTCTGGTCGACGAAGCTCGGCAAGAACGGGAAGGGACTGAAGGAGTTCAAGCCGCAGGAGAACCTGCCCAACGTCTCGGGCGGACCCTACATCGTCACGCAGTACGAGCAGAAGGGCACGACCGCCTTCAAGCCGAACCCCAACTTCTACGGCCCGAAGTCGAAGTCGGCCGGCGTGGCGTTCACGTACTACACGAATGCAACGGCGATGGTCGCGGACATGCGCCGCGGCAAGCTCGAGTACGTCGACTCGCTCCCGTACGGCGCGGCGGACGCTGCGAACGGCAAGCCGGGGATCAAAGTGAACTTCGGTGCGGGCTCTCAGGTGACGAACCTCGGATTCAACTCGAACCCGAAGAAGTCGAAGAATCGCGAGTTGCTCAACCCGCGCGTGAAGGAGGCGTTCGAGTACGCGATCCCGCGTCAGCAGATCGTCGATGTCGTCTTCAGCGGACACGCCAAGCCGTGGGCGAACATCCTGTCGCCGGCCTCGAAGGCGGAGGGCTGGCTCAACCCCGCGGTCAAGCCCCTGCCCTACAGCGTCGCCAAAGCAAACAAGATCCTCGACTCGCTCGGCTACAAGCGCGGCGCGGACGGGCTCAGGGTCGTCCCTGCGACGACCGGAAAGCTCGCGCAGCCTGCCCACGCGATGAGCTACAGCGTGATCGTCCCGAACGACCTCGACTTCAACGGTGACCGCCAGTTCGACATCCTCGCAACGGCGTTCAAGAAGATCGGCGTCAAGCTCAACCTGACCCCCGGCGGCGACGGCGCCCAGGCGTTCGAGTTGATCACGGCCCCGGGCGGGAAGTATCTCAAGGCCGACATGTACACGTGGTACTGGCATCCGTACATCGATCCCTCGTTCAATCTCTCCGTGGTCACGAAGGCCGAGTGGTACAACAACAGCGATACGGGCTTCGACGATCCGCTCTACGACAGCTGGTGGTCGAAGCAGGGCTCCCTCGTGAACGTGAACGCGCGCCGGGCGCTCGTCTGGAAGATGGAGGCGTACCTCGCGAAGCAGCGCCCCTACATCCAGCTCGTCGTCTCGAATGCGATCAGCGCCCAATCGCCGACATGGACGGGCTTCCAGCCGACGCTCGGCGGGTCGTGCAAGTGCTACTTCACCTCTCCGCACCCGGTGCCGTAGAGGCTGGTGGTGCCCGGCTCGCTCTTTCGTGAGGACGGGATGTGGCTGCGCTGTCAGTTCCACGCGCACACGACGAATTCGGACGGCGACCCGTCGCCGGCTGCGCTGTGCGACCACTACGCCGATCTCGGCTTCGACGCGCTCGCGATCACGGATCACTGGCACGTAACCGACGTCGCGCACGATCGCCTCGTGGTCATCCCCTCGAGCGAGCTCACGGCCGACGCGCCGTCGGCCCACCACGAGGCCGAGGTGCTCGCTCTCGGTGTCGCTGAGCTGCCCGAGGCAGCGGAGCCCTTCGAGAACATCGAGGCGCTCGCCGCATGGATCGTCGACCGTGGCGGCGTCCCGTTCCTCTGCCACCCGTACTGGAGCGGGCTTCGCGCCGAGGACGTCCTCGCGGCGTCGTCGCTCGCCGGGATCGAGATCTGGAATGGAAGTGCGGACGTTCTGCAGGGCAACGGCCTCTCGACGGTGCACTGGGACGACCTGCTTCAGCAGGGGCGGATGGTGATGGGGCTTGCGACTGACGACTGCCACACGCCGGGCGAGGACAGCGGTTTCGGCTGGACGTGGGTGCTCGCGCGGGAGCGCTCGGGGGCCGCCGTGATCGAGGCGCTACAGAAGGGGCGGTTCTACGCCTCCTCCGGTCCGAAGATCCGCGACGTCGTGATCGAGGAGACGTCGGTGCTGGTTCGCTGCTCGTCGGCGAGGTCCGTACGACTTCGCTCCGGCCCGTGGGATGGTTGCGCTGTCAATGCCGAGCCGGGGATGGGCAACTGGCGCGGGGAAACGTGCGAGCGCGACGGTGATGGGCTGGTCACGGTCGCCCGTTTCGAGTTCCCGGAGTTCTGGCAATGGGCCCGTGTCGAGGTCGAGGACGAGCGCGGCCGCCGCGCCTGGAGCAATCCGTTCGTGCTTCCGGGCGAGCCTCCGGCCCGGGTCAGCCTCTAGAGGTGTCGGCGCCGTGCGCAGTCCTGTTCGACTTCAACGGGACGCTCTCCGATGACGAGCCGCTGCTGCTCCGCATCTATCAGAGCCTGTTCGCGCGCTACGGCAAGCCGCTCAGCGACGAGGAGTACTTCGCCCGGTTTGCGGGGCTGACGGAGGAGGCGATCGTCGGTGGGTGGCTCGGAGTCGACGGGCCGCTCCTCGGCTCGCTCATGGCCGAGCGGATCGAGGCGTACGCCACCGAGGCCGCTGACGGCGCCACGGTGACGGAAGAGGTTCGCTCAGCTATCCGCTATGCCGCGGAGCGGATGCCGGTGGCGATTGTCTCCGGTGCGTTCCGCGCCGAGATCGAGCCCGTCGTCGCGGCTGCCGGTCTGACGGAGCAGATCACACTGATCGTCGCCGCTGACGATGTCGAGCACGGCAAGCCGCATCCGGAGGGATACCTACACGCGCTCGACGTGCTCGATCTCGGCTCGGCCGAGCTGGTCGCGTTCGAGGACACGGAGGCGGGCATCGCTTCTGCGAAGGCGGCTGGCCTCAGGTGCGTCGCCGTTCGCGGCACGCTGCCGGACGATCGGCTTGCCGCTGCCGACGAGCTCGTCGACTCGATCGATGTAGCGCTCTTACAGCGGCTGCTGGCCCTCTAGCCTTCGAAGGGGGAGGATGTCGATGCCGTCCACTCCTGCACGAAAGGCCGCTGAACCTACATGGTTTCCCTGTTCGTTGTAGCCTCGCGATCGTTGGCGTCTTGCAATCGAACCGAGGGAGTCCGATGAGCCAGATTGATGCAACCTACGAAGGGCAGTGTTATTGCGGCACTGTGAAGATCGTCGTAACGGGTGCAGCGGTAGGCGAGGGCTACTGCCACTGCAACGCATGTCGGAGCTGGTCGGCCGGTCCGGTCAACGCGTTCACGCTCTGGCCCACGAGCGCGGTCGAGGTGACGCAAGGTGCTGAGTTGATCGGCGAGTACAACCAGAACGAGCGGAGCTTCCGCCAGTGGTGCACGGCCTGCGGCGGCCACCTGCTGACCCGGCACCCGCTGTGGGATCTGACCGACGTCTACGCGGCCACGATTCCGTCCTATCCGTTCACGCCCGGCGTGCACGTCAACTACGAGTCGACCGTGCTCCCGCTGAAGGACGGCCTACCGAAGATGAAGGACTTCCCCGCGGAGCTCGGAGGCTCCGGTGAGGCGCTCGCCGAGTAGGGAGGGTGAGGTGTCGAAACGCGGTGTCCTCGCGTTCGGGTGTCACGCGTTTGGTGTCAGGTCTCGCGTTGCAGCAGCAGCTACGGGAACGCGGGGCCTGACGTCCGACGCCCGAGTTCACTTACTCCCAGCCGAGGTACGGTGCTGCGCCGCGCTTCTGGAGGCCGCGGGCGATGATCAGCTTCTGGATCTCGCTCGTGCCCTCCCAGATCCGGTCGACCCGCACCTCGCGGAAGAACCGGGCCGCCGCGTTCTCGTGCATGTAGCCGCGGCCGCCGTGGATCTGCACCGCACGATCGGCCACCCGACCGGCCATCTCCGACGCGAACAGCTTTGCCATTGCGACCTTGCCATGCACGACCTTGCGATCCTCGAGCGTGTCGAAGGCGTGCGCTGCGTGGTAGGTCAGCAAGCGCGCGGCGTGCAGCTCCGTCAGCGAGTCGGCGAGCGGGAACGAGACGCCCTGGTTCTCGAAGATCGGACCGCCAAACGCCTCGCGCTCCTGCGCCCACGCGGTTGCCTCGTCGAGCAGCCGCAGCGCCGCGCCGCAGCAGCGGGCTGCGATGAACAGTCGCTCGACGAGAATCCACTCGCGTGAGCCGGAGTCGCCGCCCGAGACCTGGTTCGCGGCAGGCACGCGGCAGTTCGTGAACACGATCTCGGGATGGTGGTCGAGGTACGGGTCGTGCAGGAACCGCGGCGTCTTCGTGATCTCCATCCCGGGTGTGCCGGGCTCGACGAGGAAGAGCAGCTGCTCGCCCTCGTGGACGGCGGCGACGAGGTAGATGCCCGCGTCGCCCTCGCTCGTGACGAACCACTTCTCGCCGTTGATCACCCAGTCGTCGCCGTCGCGATCGGCCGTCGAGGCGAGGGCCGCAAGATCCGAGCCGGCGCCCGGCTCGGTCAGCGCCCACGCCTCGCGATACTCCCCGCGGACGATCGGCATCACGTACTTCTCGACCTGCGCCGGCGTGAGCAGCTCGAGCAGCTCGCGGGGGCCGCGGTCGACGACACAGAAGCCGAGCCCGTTCGTCGCCTTACCCGATTCCTCCTCGAGCGCCACCTGCGCGAGCATCGAGAGATCCCGGCCACCGAGTTCGGTCGGCATGTTGAGCATCGAGAAGCCAGCCGCGCGCGCCTTCGCGCGCAGCACATCGATCTCGGCCGTGTCGATCGCGTTCCGCTCCGCGATCTTCAGCTCGATGGGATAGACCTCTGCCTTGATGAAGGCGCCAATCTGGCGCTTCAGCTCGGCGATATCTGCGGGCAGCTCGGGGACGATCACGGACGAACCTCCAGGGTGTTTGACCGTACGGTCAGGAAATGTATCGCAGGAGGATACCCGTAGGGGCGGGATCTGTCCCGCCCCCGGTCTAACGCGCCCGCACCTCATACCTGCCGACGAGGATTTCCTCCGCCACTCGCAGCCCGCTCGCGAGCGCTCCATCCATCAGCGCCGCGTTCCCGTCGCACGTGTGCTCGCCGCAGGCGTGGAACGGGCCGGCGGGCGTCCAGGCAGACGGGGAGGGCCGGTCACACGAGTACGCAGCACCGACCCACGGATCAGCGTCCCAGTCCTTGAAGACCGCGTCCTCCGGTAGCAGCGCGAGATCGGGGCGGAGCCGTTCGAGCGACTCGAGCCAGGTGCTCGGACCGTCCGCGACCTCGAGCCGCTCGAGCGCGGGCGCAGAGCCCGCGAAGGCGTTGACGACCGGTTGCACACCGTCCGCTCCCGTCGCGGTCCACGTCCAGTACCGCTCGGGCACGGAGAGGACGGCGCTTGTCGGAGGTCGCTCGGTCAGCGGGACGAAGAGCTTGGCCGCGTTCCCGTATCCGACGGCCGCATAGGCCGCGCGAAGCGACTCCGGGAGAGGTGGGTCGAACTCGATCCTGTCCAGCACGCTTGCCGGAACGGCGAGCACGACCCGGTCAGTGGTGATCTCCGAGCCGGCCGCGGCAAGAACCACGGCGTCGTCATCCCACGAGATGCGATCGACGGGGCTCGAGAGACGGATCGCCGATCCGAGCTCTGCCGCGAGCGAGAGCGCCACTCGTTGGTTTCCGCCCGCGACGCTCGGGCAGATGTCGGCGGAGTGTGCGGCAAGCCCCGCGAGCGCGGTCGCGTCGACGCGGTCGGCCGTCGCCGCCGAGGAGACCTCGAGTCGCGACCGGATCGCCTCGCTCGCGCCGGGGTCGAGCGGCAGGCTGTCGAGGAGCGCGGCGGCCGAGGTTCCGGCCGCGACCGTCGGCAGAACCTCGCCGATCTGCGCCACCGCCCGGTTGATGGCCCCCGCATGGACGCCGATCCCACCGCGCGGCTCGCGGTCGCCGTAGAGCATGTCCTTCCCCCACAGCCCGAGGCCGAAGCGATCCACGTACGAGAGGAGCGTGTCGTTGCCGGGAAGGATGAACTCGGCGCCCATCTCGACGACGACACCGTTCTCGAGCTCTCGCGACCACACACGGCCGCCGACGCGGTCGCGGGCCTCCAACACAACGACGTCGACTCCGGCCGCAGTCAGCGTGTCCGCGGCCGCAAGACCGGCGAAGCCGGCGCCCACCACGGCGACCCGTGGCGCAGCCATCAACGACTCCTTCCGAACGCCTCGCGCTCGGCCTCGGTCAGCGGCCGCGATCGCCCGGTCGCCTGGTCGCGCGCCACGACGACGGCCTCGGCCTCGGCCGCGAGCTCGCCATCGAGCGTCCGGATCACCTCGCGCAACGTGATGCTCGAGTTCCCGATCCGCTCGACGTCGCACGTGACGACGACCATGTCGTCGGCCTGCGTCAGCTCCCGGCGGTAGTCGATCGCGACGCGCGCAAGCACGTAGTCCCAGGGGTTTCCGACGCCCTGAAGCACCCGGTCGATGAATTCGTCGCGACACTCCTCGAGGTACGTCGCGTAGACCGCATTGTTGACGTGGCGATAGGCGTCGACGTCGCGCCAGCGGATCTCGATCTGCTTCTCGTACACGGCCATGATCGTACCGAGCTTGACTTCCGGGTCAGGATCAGGCTTCAATCCACCTTCATGGCGCATCCCAAAGACCGAAGCGGCATCAGCCGGCGCAGTCTTCTGAAGGGAGCCGCGGGCGGTGCCCTCGGGATCGGCGCGATCGCTGCACTCGCCGGCTGCGAGAACACGACGACGCCGATCGGCGCGTGCGAGGGCGAGAGCACCTCGCCGTACGTTGTCCCGAAACCGACCGGTCCTGGCGGCCTGCCGCTCCCGCGGCCCGACAACTCGATCACGTGGGCGATCGTTCCCACGAACGAGCCGATCGCCGACGACCTGCCCGACGAGCAGGGGCCGCTGACGATCTACAACTACCCGGACTACATCGACCCCGCCGTCGTCAAGGGTTTCGAGAAGCTCACCGATCGCAAGGTGGAGATCGCCACGTACAACTCCGCGTCGGAGGCGTTCGCAAAGATCGCGTCGGGCGCCGTCGGGTTCGACGTGGTGATGGGCCTCTCGTCGTCGAGCCTCGTCAGCATGATGGCGCAGCAGTTGATCCAGCCACTCAACCACTCGTATCTCCCGAATCTCGAGACGAACATCTGGCCCGTCCTGCAGGACCCGTTCTACGACCGCGGGGCCCGGTTCACGGTTCCGTACGTCATCTGGTCCGACGGAATCGGCTGGCGGAACGACAAGGTCGATCGGGATATCGCGGTCATGGACGTGCCCTGGGACGTCTTCTGGGAGTCGGGGCCGTACAAGGGCAAGGTCGGCATCATCGACGACAACCGTGATGCCCTCGCGATGCCGATCCAGCGTGACGCCATGCGCGAAGCACGCCGACCCGACGTGAACACCGAAAGCGAGGCAATCGTCAGCCAGGCCGGCAAGGATCTCTCGGAGCTGACGAAGCTCGCGAACGTCAAGGTCAACATCACGGGCTATCAAGACCTGCCCGAGGGCAAGTCGTGGCTCACCCAGTCGTGGTCCGGCGACCTGATCAGCGCCGCTCTCTACTACCTGCCGAAGGGCGTGCCTCCGACCGTGCTCTCGTTCTGGGCCCCGAAGGAGAACGGAGTCACTCAGAACGACTTCTTCTGCATCGGCAAGAGCGCCAAGAATCCCGTGCTCGCACACCGGTTCGTGAACTACATGCTCGATGCGAAGGTCGCCTACAACAACATGATCAACTACGTCGGCTACACGCCGCCGCAGAACACGATCACCGCCGACTCCCTGATCGCGAGCGGGCTGATCCCGAAGACGCTCACGGAAGCAGTGGTCCGTCCCGAGCAGTT
>JAYTJO010000332.1:0-8715 GCA_043730975.1 Thermoleophilia bacterium
GCCGACGACGACTCGCGTGGGTGTGAGGCGAGTCTGGGTCATCCCGGCCAGGAGAACCGCAAACGCTGTAGCGACGACGAGGACTCCGCCTCCGTCTGCCCCCGCCCGGCTCCACCCCACGGTGACGAGGAGGAGAAAGCCGATTGCGACCGCTCCCAGTACTCCGACGAGCGCCGCCGCAGCAAGTGAGGGCGCCAGGAGCAAGGTGCTGACCTGGTTCGTGACCCCGAAAAATCGTCCTCCTCCATCGGGGTGCGGCCCGATCGCGGCGAGCGCGTTGACATGGGGCCAGGCGACCAGGATCACGAGGAACAGAAAGAGAAAGGCGACGACCGCGGGAGCAAGCACCTCACGTCGGAGCGCGAGAAGGAATGCGCCTGCTCCGACGGCGAGCGCCAGGGCAAGGATGACCGCCGAGGGATCGTCAATGCCTATCGCACGCAGGACGATCGCGGTCGCGAGGGCCACGGGTGCGACGAGGACCGCGGCCCGCCCGGCGAGAGCCGAGCCCCCGAGGACACCGAGCGACGAGAACACCACGAGCCAGGCGACGATGACGAGTGTGGCACCTCTTCGCGCGTCACGAGCGAGAGAGAGATCGATGTCGAGGCGAGCGAGCGTCGCGGCCGTCTGGGTGTCTGCGCGCGCACGGATCTTCGGCGTCGTCCCGGCTGCGATTGCAACGGCCGTCGGTGCGATGTCGGCGAGCGAGACGAGCCCATCGATGCGCGTCGACCCGGATGTCAGTAGCCCGCGGTACCCCGGGCCAACGATCGCGACGGGGTAGCGGATGACGTTGGGGTTCGATCCTGGTGGCGGCAGAGCGACGTAGATCGTCGTCTCGGCCGGAGCGTTCGCGAGCTGCAAGGTGGGCGTCCCATCGAGTTCAACGAGCGACGAGACGACCCGGCCGCTGACGAGAGATGCGAGCGCCCTTTCCCGCGAGACGGTGGCGCCGGCGCCGGGCACGAGCAGCCCCACGGCCCCACGCCCCGCGTACTCATGCGGGTCGAACGTCGGGACGACGATGACCGCGACCGACCGATCTGCAGCGGACGCAACTGGGGCACCGCCGGCCATGGCGGCGACGGAGAGAACCACGACGATAATCGTGGGGCGGTGTGACGCGCGGGGGTCGGTGCGGATCCGATCCAGGAACACGCGCCGATGGTACTGACGCGCCAATCGGCCTATCGCGTGATCGCGGCCAGGAGGTGACCGGCTCAAACCCCCTGGAAGCCCACCGTTAACCTGTCATGCTGGTGGAGAGCGGTCCAGGATGCCGAACCACGAGGGAGGAACGGTGATGGGCGAGTCGCCCGGCAGACGTCCAACCGTCGTCCTCCTGGGCACGCTCGACACCAAGGGCCGCGAGTACGCGTTCGTACGCGAACACATCACCGCGCGCGGCGTGGACGTGCTTCTCATCGACGCCGGGATCCTGGGCGATCCTCTCACCGAGCCCGACATCACGCGTCAGGAGGTCGCCGCTGCAGCGGGGGCCGACGTGCAGGACCTTGCCGACGCCGGCGATCGCGGCGCAGCCATCGAGGGAATGGGGCGCGGAGTAACAGAGATCGTCCTCCGCTTGCAGGCCGAGGGGCGGCTCGATGCGATCGGTGCGCTCGGCGGAACCGGCGGCACGACGCTCGCCACGCACGCGATGCGAGCGCTTCCTGTCGGCGTACCGAAGCTGATGGTCTCCACTGTCGCCTCGGGTGATACGAGCCCCTACGTCGGGACGGTGGACATGACGATGATGTACTCCGTCGTCGACGTGGCGGGGATCAATCGGGTCTCCGCACAGATCCTCGTGAACGCGGCCGGCACGCTCGTCGGCATGGCCACGGCGCCGAAGCTCCCGCTCGACGAGGCACGTCCTCTCGTTGCAGCATCCATGTGGGGGGTCACGACGCCGTGCGTGACGACGGCCCGGGAGCGTCTCGAAGAACACGGCTACGACGTGCTCGTCTTCCACCAGACGGGGACGGGCGGCGACTCGATGGAGGCGCTGATCAGGACCGGTCTCGTCGAGGGAGTCCTGGACGTCACCCCGACCGAGCTCGTCGGCGAGCTCGCTGGCGGCGTCTGGCCGGCCGGTCGCGAGCGGCTCGAGGTTGCGGGGCGCCTCGGGATCCCCCAGGTCGTCTCCCTCGGTGGACTCGACCTGATTGCCCTCGGACCTCCGGATTCGATGCCCGATCAGTTTCGCTCCCGTTGGATCTACCGCCACGACGAGCACATGGCCGCTGCTCGAACGACGGCGGAGGAAAGTGCCTCGCTCGCGAGGGTAATCGCGCGGAAGCTCAACGCCGCCACCGGCCCGGTGGCCCTGTTCGTACCACTTCGTGGGTTCTCCCCGCTTTCGACCCCGGGGGCCGACTTTCACGATGCCGAGGCGGATGCCGCGCTCGTGGACGGGCTCCGCGAGCTGATCGACCCCTCACGCGTAGAGCTGCACGAGGTCGAGTGCGATATCAACGACCCGGAGCTCGCCATCGCTATGGCGGAGCGCCTGTACGAGCTCATGGCAGGTTGAGCTCATGTCCGAGCCGATGACGGCGTTGATCGGGCGCGAGGAGAGCGTGGCGGACGCGGCGACGCTCTTGCGTCGGGATGACGTCCGACTGCTCACTGTCACCGGCCCGGGCGGCATCGGCAAGACCCGGCTTGCCCAGGCGGTTGCGCTCGAGACCGCAGATCACTTCGCCGATGGAGTCGTCTTCGTGCCGCTCCAGTCGGTCAGCGACCCCGGCCACGTGGTCGGGACGATCGCGCGGTCGCTCGGGCTCTTCGACGGAGAGGGCGACCTCGACCAACGACTCATCGCACACCTCGAGGGCCGCCGGCTGCTGCTCGTGCTCGACAATTTCGAGCAGGTCGTCGACGCCGCCCCAGCCCTTGCCGCGATCGTCGCCGCAAGCCCCGATCTCAAGGTCGCGGTGACGAGCCGCACACGCCTGCGAGTGAGTGGCGAGCAGGAGCTCCCACTCGATCCGCTCACTCGCGACGACGCGGTCACGTTGTTCCTGGATCGAGCACGCGCCGTGCGACCGGACTTCCAGCCAGACGAGGCTGAGCTCGACGCGATCGGCGTGATTTGCGACCGGCTCGACTGTCTGCCTCTCGCTCTCGAGCTGGCAGCTGCGCGCGTCAAGCTACTGGCTCCAACTGCGATGCTCGGTCGTCTGGAGCGCAGCCTCGAGCTCCTCACGTCGGGCTCGCGCGATGCGCCGGCACGGCATCGAGCGTTGCGCGAAACGATCGACTGGAGCTACGAGCTCCTCGACGACGACCAGAAGTTGCTCTTCCGCCGTCTTTCTGTCTTCGCGGGGGGATGCTCCCTGGAGGCGGTAGAGGACGTGTGCGGCGGAGATCTCGACGGCCTCGGCTCGCTCGTGGACGAGAGCCTTCTGCGTGCGGAAGGTGAGCGCTTCGGCATGCTCGAGACGATCCGCGTGTACGCAAGCGAGTCGCTCGACGCAACCGCGGAGGCCGACGACGTCCGGCGCGCTCACGCGACTCGCTACCTCGCCCTTGCTCGGACAGCCGCTTCGGGCCTTGCTGTCTCCGACCGGGCAATGTGGCGGACGACGCTCGAAACCGATCACGACAACCTTCGCGCGGCGCTGCGCTTCTCGCTGGATGCGGGAGACCCGATCACGGCACTCGAGCTCTGCGCCGTGCTCTGGCGCTTCTGGTTCGAACGTGGGTACCTGAGCGAGGGCCGACTCTGGCTCGACGCGGCGCTCATGGCTTCACCTGATTCATCGCCGACTCGCGCCCGCGTTTTGAGCGGGAACGGTGTCCTCGCTCACTACCAGGGGGACTACGACCGCGCCGAGGTGCTGTGCCAGGAGGCCCTCCAGCTCTCTCGCACGCTCGACGACAGGACGGGCATTGCGGAAGCTTTGACGGGGCTCGGGCTGGTACGCAGAGCGCGCGGGGACTACCCGGAGGCAGAGACGCTCTTCCGCGAGGCTCTCACCGGCTACGAGAGTCTCGATGACGAATCGGGGGTCGCGCGCGGAATCGACCGGCTCGCGATGCACTTCGTGGTCGTCGGAGACGACGCCACGGCACGGCCGCTCTTCGAAGACAGCCTCACGCGATTCCGGCGGCTCGGGGACGCCCATGGCATTGCGCTCGGGCTGTATGGCCTCGGCTACACCCGTCCCACCGGCGCGCTGGTGGACGCGCGGATGCAGGTCGACGAGAGCCTCGAGATCCTACGCGGGGTCGGCGACCGGCGCACCTTCGGCAAGGTGCTCTGGTGCCTCGCCGGAATCAACGCCGACCTCGGCGACGCCGAGACAGCCGCGGCGCAGTTCGAGGAGTCGCTGACGCTCTTCATCGAGTTCGGTGACCGCTGGTTCTGTGTGCTCGTGCTCGAATCAGTCGCCTTCCTTGCGTTCTCGACTCACGAGGTGGAGCGAGCTGTGCGTCTTCTCGGCGCCGCGGACACCGTCCTCGAGAGCATTGGAGTGCCACTCCTGGCACGCTTTCGTGCCCGTCACGACAGCGTCCTGACGGATGCGCGGACGACGCTGGGTGATGACCGTTTCGCGACCGCCTGGAACGAAGGCAAGCGATTCTCGCTCGAAGGGACGGTGGAGCTCATGAGAGCAGCGGATGCGCCTGCCGACCTCGACACGCGGGACGGTCTCACGGCCCGCGAGATCGAGGTGCTGGTTCTCGTTGCCGGAGGCCGAACCGACGCGGAAGTGGCCGAGAGGCTCGTCGTGAGCGTGCGCACCGTCCATGCGCACCTCCGCTCGATCTATCGCAAGCTCGATCTGCACACTCGCAGCGCTGCAACGCGCTACGCGCTCGAACACGGCCTCTAGTGCGGTGTCTCATACCGTTCGCTTGTGTGCCCCGAGGTCGGTGGTCGCCGTGTGCGCCCCCGGGAGAGGCTGCGCCAGCTCCCCGACGGGTTACCGGTGAAACGTTAAGGAACGGCGCACTGGAGGTGAAGTTAGGCATCCCGGTTAGGCAATCGTGCCGATGTGCAGTGCGCCGCGTCGTCGTACCGTGAGGGCCATGGAGATCAACAACCAGACGGAGGCACTCATGCACGCGAAGGTCACATCGAGGGCGACATTCGGTCGTCAGCAGACCCGCAAGACCGGGCTGTGGCTCTCGGCCCGCAAGGCGCTGACGCAGTTCCAGGCCACGATCGTCAACGGCTCCGATCACCCGTGCTGGAAGCCGGTAGCAAACACCGCGACCCGCAGTGAGCAGTCATGAGCGACATCGACACTCCGCGCTACGGCTTTGCGCCGACGGCCGCATTCGCCGCGACGCGCGCGAGCGCCGAGCAGCGCCGGGCTCGGGAGACCGAGGCCGCAGCCACATCGGCTGCTCGAGGGCACTCCCGACCGCATGCACACCTTGTCCCGACGATCATCACGCGTCTCACGAAGCGGTTGTCATGGGCCTACCGCTCCATCGTTGCCCGGTAGACACCGTCGTCCTCGTTCGCTCGACCCGACAGTTCGAGCTCGATCAGCGCCGCAGCGACGTCTCCAGGAGGCACGCCTGTCGACCGGGCCAGCTCGTCGATACTTGCCGGGGCCTCGCCCAGGCGCTCGAGCACCTTCCCCGCGAGCCCACCAGGCATCTCGGGCGGCTCGACGCACAGCTCGATGCCGTACGCTTCGAGGACGTCCGCCGCCGCGGTCACCGGGGTCGCGCCCAGGCGTAGAAGCGCGTTCGACCCCGCCGAGACCGCCGACGTGATCTCGCCTGGTACGACCATCACCTCGCGGCCATCCTCGAGCGCGAAGTCTGCCGTGATCAGTGCGCCCGACCGCTCTCGGGCCTCGATAACGACGGTTGCCATGCACAGACCGGCAATGATCCGGTTGCGTGCAGGAAACCGCCACGGGGCCGGCTCGACGCCCGCTTCGTACTCCGAGATGATCAACCCCTGCTCCACGATACGACGCGCGAGGTCGCGATTCGCGGCGGGGTAATCCCGGTCGATTCCGCAGCCGAGCACGGCAACTGTCACCCCACCCGCATCGAGGGCCCCTCGATGCGCCTCGCTGTCGATGCCGCGAGCCATGCCGCTGACGACGACGAGGCCGGCTGCGGCAAGCTCACGCCCGAGCGTCCGCGCGACCGAACGGCCGTACGAGGAACAGGCGCGCGCGCCGACGATGGCGACCGACGGTCGTTCGAGCAGTTCCGGCGCAACCTCTCCGCGGAGCCAGAGCACCGTCGGAGGGTCGGGGATCGCCCGCAGGAGTGGCGGGTACGGGGCGACGCCACGACGGAGACGGCGGATGTTCACGCCGACGGCACTCCGACCGGTGAGCGGTACGACAGCGCCTCGGCGAGGTGCTCCGGCAGCACGACGTCAGCGCCCGCGAGGGCGGCGATCGTGCGGGCCACCCTTGCAACGCGGGCTCGCCCTCGGCCCGAGAGCGGCACGTGCTCGACGGCGCGATCGAGTAGCGCGGACGCTGCCTCCGTTCTGCGCAGGACGTCGCCATCCCGCAACCGCGCTCTGCCTGCGGCAACCCGGGCTCTGACCGTCGCCGAGGCTTCACCCGGCGGAGCTGCCAGCTCCTCGGCCCTGGGACGCGGCATCGCGACGACGAGGTCGAACCGATCGAGCAGCGCCCGCGACACCTTTTCCCGGTAGGCGGAGATGCGCTGCGGGCTACAGCCGCAATCAGCAGCCGGATCTCCTCGGCCCCCACACGGGCACAGGTTCATCGTTGCGACGAGACGGAACCGCGCCGGAAAGAGCGCATGGCCGCCGACGCGTGCGACGGACACGACGCCGTCCTCGAGCGGCTGCCGCAGTGACTCGAGCACCGGCCTCGGAAACTCGGGGAGCTCGTCGAGCAGGAGCACACCGCGATGTGCAAGGCTCGCCTCTCCCGGCCGCGGAATGGCCCCTCCACCAACGATCGCGGCTGCGGATGCTCCGTGATGCGGCGCCCGAAACGGCGGCATCAGCATGATCGGGCGGCCGGCAGGAAGCGTGCCCGCGACCGAGTGGATTCTCGTTACCTCCAGTGCCTCATCCCGGGTGAGCGGAGGCAAGATGCCTGGCAGACGTCGCCCGAGCATCGTCTTGCCGGTGCCCGGCGGCCCGGCGAGGAGAACGTTGTGGTCGCCCGCCGCGGCGAGCTCGAGTGCCCGCCGCCCCCGCTCCTGCCCTCGAACCTCGGCGAGATCCGGAACGAAGGGCTCCTCGAGATCGTCACTATCCGGTGGCGCGGCGAACGAGATGTCCTGCTCGCCGCGTAGGTAGGCCACCGCCTCGGCCAGATGGTTGACCGGAATCACGTGGATGCCGGCGAGCGCTGCCTCGGGAGCCGACTCTGCCGCACAAAGGAGAAACCTGAGTCCCGCCCGGCGCACTCCTTCGGCAACTGCGATCGTGCCGGCTACGGGCCGAACCCGACCATCGAGCGACAGCTCGCCCACGCATGCATGCTCGAGAAGCCGGGCCCGAGGGAGCTGATGCGAGCCGGCGAGAACCGCGAGGGCTATCGGTAGATCGAATCCTGAGCCCTCCTTCCGCAACGCCGCGGGCGCGAGGTTGACCGTGATCCGATTCCGGGCCGGCCAGGGCAGCATGGCGTTGACGATCCCGCTCTGGACTCGATGCTTCGCCTCCTGGCAGGCGCGGTCGGCGAGACCGACGATCGCGAATGACGGGAGATCGGCCGAGATGAGGTGCGCCTCGACGTCGACGCGCCTCGGCTCGAGCCCGACGACGGTGGACGTGATGGCTCGTGCAACCATGCATCCGACGCTACGTCGGATTGTGTGCCGTGTCTGTGTCGGTCATGCGCCTAGAGGGCGCCGAGCGATCCCCGACTCTGCCTTGCTGCGAAAACGGTTCCTGGCACCGCGCGATACCGCCCCCACGCAACCGCACCGCACATCCGGACGACGCACGCGCGTCGCGCCCTACGACAACGCGCTAGTGCGGCGTCTCAGAACGTTACGCCTGTTTGCCCCTGAGGCTGGTGGTTGCTGTGCCCTGTCCCGGGAGAGGCTGCGCCATCTCCCCTACGGGTTACCGGTCGAACGTTTGGGGACGGCACACTAGCGAGCCACGGCGACGAGGATCGACTCGTAGTACTCGCCGGCTCGTCGGCCGGTGCGTCGGTTGACGTGGCGTTCGTGCCGGTCGACGAGTCGGAGGCCAGAGCGTTGCAGGATCTCGGGGTAGAGATCTCGCCGATCGTTGACGACGACGCACATCCTTCCACCGAGTACGAGCGCGGAGCGGGCGTTCTCGAGCACACCCGAAACGCCGTTGACGTACTCCTCGATCGCCGCCCGTCCGGTGCCGCGTGCGGGCCTTCCCAGCTCGAGATCGTGGCGTTGATCGATGCCCAGGAGCTCGTAGGCGTACCGATGTTGCTCGTGATAGTCGATCAAGCCGGGATACGGTGGAGAGGTGATGACGCCGTCGTACGGGCCTTCGAGGTCGATCACACGGGCGTCACCATGGAGCGTGCGGGCGACGTAGCCCGGAGCACGCGCCGCGGCGAAGGTCTCGATCCGGTCGAGCGTATCGAGGGTGTAGCGCAGCAGGAATCGCCGCGCTGCGTCGACCGGGCGACACTCGCGACGGTGCTTGAAGCACCAGTACGGTTCGAGCTGAGGCTCACGTGGGAACTCGAGGTCGAAATGCGCCGTCCGGCGCGCCGAACGGGCGGAGCGGGCCAGAACGACGCGAAG
>JAYTJO010000333.1:0-4268 GCA_043730975.1 Thermoleophilia bacterium
GTCGTGCGGCCCGACCGCCAGAAGGTGGCCGGCGATGCCGGGCCGGAGATTGCACGATTGGAGAAGGAGATCTCTCGGGCAGAGGTGATGCTGGCCAACGAGAAGTTCGTTGCGAGCGCCCCGCCTGCAGTCGTCGACGGTGAGCGCGCGAAGCTCGAGCGGTTCAGGCGTGAGCTCGAGGCGCTCACCGGCACCGGGGAGTGAGGAGCTCCTCGTGTGGGCGCGACGCATGGCGAGGAGCGAGCTGGCGAGGTGTGCCGCCATACGAGGCGCACGGAGTCGAGCTCGCAGCCGGCCACGACCCGGGCGTCGCACCGCCCTTCCACCCGAGAGCGCGACGTGAGCGACGATCTGTCCTGGCTGGCGGCCCTCAGCCCGTGGCCCGAGGACGGCTTCGGACTCGAGCGGATGACGGCCCTGCTCGCTGCCCTCGACGACCCGCAGCGCCGTTACCCCGCCGTGCATGTCGTCGGAACGAACGGCAAGTCCACCGCGACCCTGACGATCGAGCAGATCCTTCTCGCCGAGAGCCTCTCGGTGGGCTCGACGATCTCGCCGCACGTCCGCGACTGGAACGAGCGGCTGCGGATCGACGGTCGGCCCGGTGACCTCGAACGGGCGCTGCGCCGGATCCGGCCCACGGCGGAACGGGTCGGGGCGACGCAGTTCGAGGCGATAACGGCCGCCGCGTTGTGGGCGTTTGCGGACGCGGAGGTCGATGTCGCCGTCGTCGAAGCCGGGCTTGGAGGGCGATTCGATGCCACGAACGTGCTGAGATCGCAGGTGGTTCTGCTCACGAACGTGGGGCTCGAGCACACGGATATCCTCGGCGAGACAATCGAGGCGATCGCGACGGAAAAGCTTGCTGTTGTCCATACTGACGACACGATAGTGATTCTTCCGGACGACACGTTCCGACCGCTCGTCCCGCGAGGGAGGATCGAGATCGGCGGTGCGCGCGAGACTGCCTCGGCTTTCGTCGGGCATTCCGTCGATCTGCCCGCGACCGTTTCGCTCCCCGGCCGGCTCGAGGTGAGGCCCTCTGAGATCCGCGACGGCGCGCACAACCCGGACGGGGTCACCTGGCTCATCGCCCACCTCCCCGCGGCCGACTACACGATCTGCGCCTCCATCCTCGCAGACAAGGATGTCGACCTGATGCTTCGGCGACTCGCCTCGATCGGGAGTCGGTTCGTCGCCACCAGGTCATCGAATTCACGTTCGCTGCCGGCTGCAGACCTTGCCGAACGCGCCCGACCGTACTTCTCCGCCGTGGAAGCGGTGGATGACCCGACCGCGGCGCTCCGTCGTGCCCACGCCCTGGCCGACCCCGTTCTCGTGACCGGATCGCTCTACCTTCTCGCCGACCTCGAAGCGGCGGATCGACGATGAGGCGTCGCTCGCGGATGAGAGAGCGACTGGGCGTGCTCACCTTCGCGCTCATCGTCGTGACACTCATCGTCGGTGCGGCGTTCGCGTGCGGGTATATCCTCGGCAAGGTTCTTCTCTAAGCCTGGAATGCACCGCCGATGATTGCCGACGCCTTCTTCGATTCGAACACCTGGATTCTTGCCCGCAACCTGTCCGGGTTCCTTGTCGTCGTGTTCTGGCTGACGACGGCGTTCTGGGTCTTCAAGGACGCTCGCCGCCGCATCGACGATCTGTGGCTCGTGGTGATGGCTGCGGTGCTCGGGCTCGTGCCGCCGTTCATCGGGCCGATCGTCTACCTCTTTCTGCGCCCCCCGGATTCGATCGAGGAGCGGCGTGATCGTGAGCTCGACAACCGTGCCCTCGAGGAGCGGCTCGCCGAGCGGGACCTGCGGTGCCCCGTGTGTCGCGGCCACGTCGACGCGTCATTCCTTGTCTGTCCTGTCTGCACGACCCGACTGAAGCAGGCGTGCACGTCCTGCGGGGCTCCCCTCGAGGCGATCTGGCAAGCGTGCCCGTACTGTGCGGAGCCCGTCCCGCACTCTACTGCGCTAGGCGAGGTGCCACTGCAGCCCTTGCGGAGTCGACAGACGAGGTAGGCTTCCGCGCCTATGGCCACTGAAACCACACTCGTTCTCGTCAAGCCGGACGGCGTCCGTCGCGCACTCTGCGGCGAGATCGTCTCGCGCTTCGAGCGTCGCGGCTACGAGCTGCGCGGCGCCCGTCTGTTGAAGATCCCCCGCGCCCTCGCTCAGCAGCACTACGCAGAGCACAAGGAGCGGCCGTTCTTCGGTGAGCTCGTCACGTTCATCACGTCAGGCCCCGTTCTCGCGCTCGCCGTTCGCGGTGAGAATGCCATTCTCGGCGTGCGGGGGATGATGGGGGCAACCAATCCGGCCGACTCGGCGCCGGGCACGATCCGTGGCGATTTCGCCACGCTGCTGTCGGAGAACATCGTCCACGGCTCCGACTCGAAGGCGAGCGCGAAACGCGAGCTGTCGCTGTTCTTCCCGGACGGCCTGGTCTGATCCTTGCCCCCCCGGGCCACCTGCCCGGGGGAGCACTACCCTTCCGTCCATGACCGATATTTCCGACGACGCGAAGAAGAACCGCGAGGACTGGACGAGGGCCAACGCCGCGTACACCGACGCCCAGGCGAGCGAGAACTGGGCCGCCGGGGAGATCACCTGGGGCGTCTTCGGCATCCCCGAATCGTCTCTTGGCACGCTCGGTGACGTCGAAGGGCTCGACGTCGTGGAGCTCGGTTGCGGCACCGCGTACGTCTCGGCCTGGCTCGCGAAGCGTGGCGCGCGCCCGGTCGGGGTCGACGTGACGCCGGCGCAGCTTACGACCGCCCGTCGCTGCCAGCTCGAGTTCGGGATCGAGTTCCCACTCATCGAAGCCAGCGCCGAGGACGTGCCGCTTCCGACCGAGAGCTTCGATCTCGCCGTCTCCGAGTATGGCGCCAGCATCTGGTGCGACCCTCATCTCTGGATCCCCGAGGCCCATCGGCTCCTGCGGCCCGGCGGACGGCTCTGGTTCTTTCGCAACAGCACGATCTCGATTCTCTGCGGTCCCGACGAAGGCAAACCGGCGGAGGCCCTCTTGCGTCCGCAACGCGGCCTCGGACGGCTCGAGTGGCCGGGAGAGGGGGGCGTGGAGTGCGTGGAGTGGCAGTTGCCGCATGGCGAGCTCTTCCGCCTTCTGCGGCGGACGGGTTTCGAGGTCGTCGACCTGGTGGAGCTCTACGCCCCCGATGGCGCAGCCGATCACGTGTACTACGACACGTTCTCGGCCGAATGGGCGCGGAAATGGCCTGCGGAGGAGATCTGGGTCGCGAAGAAGCGCTGATGAAGCTCGTCCTTGCCTCGACGTCACCGCAACGACGCGCGATCCTCGAGCAGCTACGGATCCCGTTCGACGTCGTCGCGCCAGAGTACGAGGAACACGATCCGCCCGATGCCGACCCTGTGCAGCTCGTCTGTGCGCACGCCGAGGGGAAGGCCCGCTCCGTGCACGAGGAGGGAGCGACCACCCTCGGCGTGGACACGACCGTCCATCTCGGCGGCCGTCTGTACGGGAAGCCGGCGGACGAGACCGAAGCCCGCGAGATGCTGGGGGAGCTCGACGGCCGGACGCACCGCGTCGTATCCGGCCTGTGCCTCCTCGGTCCCGGATTCTCCATCGTCGAGCACGCCGTCACCGATGTGTCGTTTCGTGAGCTCACGGGAACCGAAATCGATGCGTACGTCGCGGCCGGTGAATGGCGAGGACGAGCCGGGGGGTACGCGATCCAGGGCCTCGGTGGTCGCCTCGTCGCCGGCATCGACGGCGACTACCTCAACGTCGTCGGGCTCCCCGGAGCGCTGCTCGTCGACCTGCTCACCGTGCGAGCGCCGAAGTTGCTGCAAATCCGGGCAGATGCGTAAGCGTTCACCCCTGGTTGGTCAGGTTAGGGCGGGTATTGGGTCGCCGCGGGTGTGGGCGGTGATGACCTGGGTGAGGTAGGTGTAGAGCGATTGTTTCCGGAGTCGGCAGGTGACGGAGGCGGAGAGGAGCCGTTCGATGGTGCGTTCGCCCTGGTCGGACTGGCTGCCGTGTGAGAGCTTGCGGTAGATGACGGCGCCGCGGAGGCCCCGTTCGGCGTGGTTGTTGGTCGGCTCGACCCCGGGGGTGTGGGCGAAGGCCCAGAGCGCGGGCCAGCGTTTGAGCAGGTTCCTCGCGAACGCCCGGTGGTACTTCGTTCTCGTGCTCTGGCGGGCAGCGTGCTCGAGCAGCGTGCGGAGCTCTTCTTGGAGCGGCGCGGTCTGGACTTGGAGGCGGACTCGGTCGCTGTGTTG
>JAYTJO010000334.1:0-6322 GCA_043730975.1 Thermoleophilia bacterium
CGACGAGGAGAAGGAACCAGGGGGAGGAGATCATGCCGCGACTCTACGCGCCGAGAGTGGGAGAGGCGTCAGCCCTCCGTCGGCTGTGCGAGCCGGCGCGCCAGCTCGGTGCGTGACCGAACGCCCAGCTTCCTGTACACACGTGAGAGCGTCCCCTCGACGGTCTTCGGCGTCACGTACAGACGCGCCGCGATCTCGGCGTTCCTGAGCCCCTCGCCAGCCAGCGCGGCGACACGTGCCTCCGTGGGTGTCAGCGCGCCGTTCGAGCTGCGACGGCCGCCGAGGCGCTCTTCCTCCGCATCGACTCTGGCAAGCCAGAGCGGGTTGCGAAGCGTGGCGAAGGCGGAGCGGGCCTCGGACAGCCGACCGGCGGCGTCGCGGCGGCGCCCGGCGCGCCGGAGGATCGCACCGGCGACCAGTAGCGTCCGTGCGCGCTCGAACGGCCACTCCAGACGCTCGTGCTCCTCGAGCGCCCGTGCTACCGCCCCGAGTGCTTCCCCGTTCGCGCCGCGTGCGGAGGCGAGAAGCGCCTCCGACCGGGCCGCAGTCGCGAGCCCCCAGGGCCGGTCGAGACGGCGGCCGTATTCCTCGAGCTCCGCTGTGAGCGCTGCAGCCTCCTCGAGCTCTCCGAGCGCCACCAGCACCTCGATCGCATCCGGGTGCACCGGGTGCACCGACCACTCCCCGAGACCCGTCTCACGCAACATCGCCGGCAGCGGGACGAGCGCCTGGCGGGCTGCCGCCAGATTGCCGAGCGCGAGCTCCAGGTGACCGAGTGCCCAGAGCTGGTGAGCGAGCCAGATCGTCGATTCGATCGTCCGGGAGTATTCGATGCCGGCCGTCAGGATGCTGCGTGCGTCCTCGACCCGGCCGAGATGCAGTGCAACGAGCCCGCTCGGGTACCACTCTCCGCTCAGCTCACCGCGGAGCTGTCGGTCGAGGTGGACGAACTCTGCAGCGTACAGCTCGGCCTGGGCAAGGTCGCCAGCGCGCACCTCCAGCTCGATCAGGTGGAGGACGAGCCCGGCGGTGGAACGGACGCGCCCGAGTTCGACCGACAGCTCGAGCAGCTCGAGCAGGGCACTTCGTGCCCGCGACAGCTGTCCCGCGTAGAGCAGAGCGAGCGCGCATTGGAGCCTGGGGCTCTGGTACGGCTCAGCGACGCGCTCGAACGTCTCCTCTGCGGCTATCCCACGCTCGAACAACCGCTCATCGAGTCCCATCCCGGCGAAGAACCTTGCCGTGCCGAGCTCTCCGGACGGCGACGGGAACATGACGTTCGCCGCGCCCACGTCGCCGGCCGCGACCGCCAGTTCGGCGTTGAGATGCGCCGCGCGATAATCACCGGCGTTGCCGAGAAGCCGGGCGAGCACCGCGTGCGCGGCGGCGGCAATCTCGGGAGTCGAGCCAGCCTCCGCGAGTGCGCGCTCCTGGAACGCAACGACCTCCGAGGCAGACAGGGTGTCCATCATCGCTCCCAGCCACCCGAGGCGGACGAAGACGCGTGCGCGATCCGGGCCGGCGGGGAGCGTCTCCGCGAGCTGCTCGAGCAGCGGCAGCACGTGCGCTCCGCTCTCGCCAGCCGCCTGGTAGAGGTCCGCGGCGAGCAGGAGTCGGCGTGTCGTCGCTGCCGTATCGCTCCCGGGGGTGAGCTCGGCCGCGCGCTCGGCGAGCGTGGCAGCGGTCTCGGGAGCGCCGCGCGCGTCCACTCGGGCTGCCGCGGCTTCGAGCTCCGCCGCGATCACCTCGCTCTTCGAATCCGTGCTCCGGCCGACGTGGATCGCCCGCTCGTCCGGATCGTCGAGGACGTTCGCCAGCCAGAGGTGGACGGCGCGCCGCTCCTCGGCCGTATGGAGATCGAGTACCGTCGACGCCAGGAGCGGATGGGCGAACCGGAGCTCTCCCGAACGATCGTCGACGATTCCCGATCGTCGGAGCTCGGCGATCTCGCCTCGGTGGGTCACATCAAGGACATCCGGATCGAAACGTCCCAGGGTGGCCGCGACGGCAGCCGTGGTTCTCTGCGTGTCGGTCAGCATCGCGAGCCGCGAGCGAAGAGCGGCGGCGAGGTTCCCGGGCACTCTCCCACCCGGTTCTTCGGCCAAGGCGAGCTCGAGCGCGTAGTACGGGTTGCCGCGGGAAAGCTCTAGCAAGCGCCGCAGCTGAGGCGGGCTCAGAGGCCGTCCGGTCCGGAGGAAGAGGAACTCGGAAAGGTGGCGGTTTCCGAGCCCCTCGATCTCGATCCTCTCGATCGAGCTGCCCTGACGGGCCTCGAGCCGGGTCAGATCGACGTCGAACCCGCTGCGGGCGGTCGCTATCAGTCCAACCCGGGAGTTCCCGAGCCGACGGTATGCGAACGTCAATGCGCGAAGGCTCGGTACGTCAGCCCACTGGAGGTCGTCAACGGCCACAAGTGTGGGAGCGGAGCCGGCCAACTGTCGGAGGACGCCGAGCGTTGCCAGGGCCACCGCTGCCGGATCGACGATCGACGACGTCTCGCGTCGGCGCAGGGCCTGCTCCAGTGCCGCCCGCTGGGCATCCGGTAGCCCGGCGAGACCATCGACGTCGACGGTCTCGAGGAGGTCGCTGAGGACCGAGAACGCCAACTCGTGCTCGGCTTCGGACGGCCGGGCGGAGAGGATCTGAAAGCGACGCGACGCTGCCTCCGCGACGACCGCCGACCAGATCGTCGTCTTCCCGATCCCCGCCTCACCGACGAGCAGCATTCCGCACGAGCGCGCCGCGACCTCGCCGAGGAAGCCGTTTCCCTCGGCCAGCTCTCGCTCTCGACCCACCACGACGTCATGCATCGCGCTCGCTCACCCCCACGTTGGTGAGCAAAGTATGGGGGTTTCCCTCCTGTTCTGCGAACGACGCTGCCGTACCGTTGTCAAGCGACGATCAGCGAGCAGAGGGGAGATGGCAGATGGGCGGTGCGCGGCTCCTCGACGATCTCGCCCGCGCGCTTGTGGAGCCGATGCCGCGGCGGCGCGCGCTGCGACTCCTCGGCGCCTCGGTCGCCGCCCTCGCCGTGCCTGGGTTCGGCCCGGCCACCGCTCGCGCCGCTCCAGCGCACCGCTCTGCGACGTGCGGTCCTGATCGAAGGACATGCCAGAAGGGTGCTGAGGCGAACTTCGAGCCGTACTGCTGCCCGGCACCCTCCTGGCAGTTCTTCTGTGGCGGGCAGGACACCCGCTATGCGTGTGTGAACGTGTGCCCTGGCCCTGGCAAGTTTCCGTGTACAGCGCTCATCGCAGACCGCTACGCCGGGAGGAACGGAGTTTGCTGCGATACCAGGCTCCATTCCGGGTGCAACCAGGCCGTGAAGGATCCAGAGGGTCGAATCATCCGGACGTCGGGCGGTGGCTCTCTGCCGCAGTGCATCCCGGAGAAGCCGTGCCCTGACGGAAGAAAGAGATGTAGGGACACTTGCTGCTCGCCGAAGGCCAGGTGCGTCCCCAGGGTCGTGGACACCGCCGACGGTTTGGACCGGAACCCGAAACGTGGGCAGTGCTGTTCGGCCCCGGCGTCCAGGAGCTGCGGCAGCACGTGTTGTCCTGCCAACCGGAGGTGCTGTCGAAGTGAGTGTTGTCCCCCCGGGGACGTATGCGCGAGCGCCTTGGATAGAGACCGCTGCTGTCCGAGGAACCGGTTCCTGGGGACATTGAACGGAACCCAGGTCTGCTGTGGGCCGGGAACCGTCAGGACAGGGCACGGTGGTTGTTGTCCACCAGGTCAGCCGGACTGCTGCCCCCCTCTCGACGCTAACGGTCACCCCATCGACTGCACGAGCAGTGGCAAGATCTGCCACCGTGGACGCTGCGTTAACCCATGACGGGCGCACTCGTAGCCACGCTCTCGGTTGCGCTCGCGGCCGTGCTCGCAGTGGCGGGATTGACGAAGCTTGTCGACCGCGCGGGGTCACGAGAAGCCGCACGCAACTTCGGGTCTGGCGACAGGTTCGCTGGTGTTGTCGCGACCGGAGTGCCCCTCGCCGAGCTCGGCATTGCGCTGCTCCTCCTGCCCTCCGCGACGCGCTGGTGGGCGGCGGTGGCGGCGGTTGCGCTGTTCCTCGCGTTCTCCATCACCATCGCGCGAGTGATGGCGCGCGGCGAGGCACCCGAGTGCCACTGCTTTGGCCAGCTTCATTCGCGGCCGGTCGGCTGGCGCACCCTAATGCGGAACGGCGTCCTCATTGTATGCGGGCTCGCTGTCGTCCTCGCGGGGCGCAACGAGCCGGGGCCTAGCGCGTTCGCCTGGGCATCACGGCTCGACGGCGTCGGGTGGCTGACGGTGGCGCTGGCCGTTTCGTTGCTTGCCGTCGCGACCGTCGGCGGCTACGCCGTGGTGCACGTCCTACGGAGCTACGGGCGCGTCCTCGAGAGGCTCGAGACCGTCGAGACCCGGCTACGCGAGGCCGGCTTCGATCTCAACGAAGTGACACCCGAGCTCGGACTCCCTCCGGGAACGCCTGCCCCGGCCTTCTGGCTCCCCGGGATCGACGGAGGGCGCATCGCGCTCGGCGACCTCATGGAACCCGATCGTCCCCTGCTCCTCCTCTTCACGAGCCCTAGCTGCGGGCCGTGTTCGGTGCTGATGCCGGACGTCGCGCGTTGGCAGCACGAGCACGTAAGAGAGCTCACCATTGCCGTGCTGAGCGAGGGCGAGATCGATCGCGTACACGCGGAAGCGGCCGCGCACGGCCTTGTCAATGTGCTTGTCGATGAGAATCTGGCGACGTACGAGGCGTATGCCGCGAACGGCACGCCGAGTGCCGTGCTCGTTGGCACCGACGGCCTGATCGCCTCCCACGTTGCATCCGGGGCCGACTGGATTGCGTCGCTCGTCGAGGAAGCGCTTGGCGGGCTTGGTCGCCCGGCGGGGTTGCCCATTGGCGCGGATGCCCCCGCAATCGAGCTGGACACCCTCGACGGTGCGCGGGCGAGCGTGACCGCACTCGTCGACGGCCCGACCGTCGTCCTGTTCTGGAACCCGGACTGCGGCTACTGTCGCTCGTTGCACACGGACGTGCGTGCGTGGGAGGATGCGCCACCCGAGCGTGCGCCATCGCTCGTCGTCGTCTCCGCCGGAGAGGTCGACGACGTGCGCAACGAGGGGTTCGCGTCGCCCGTTCTACTCGACGCGGGATGGGAGCTGGCGGGTGTCTTCGGCGCGGACGGGACGCCGATGGCGACCCTTATTGACGGTGCCGGCGAGATCGCGTCCCCGCTTGTATCCGGCAGTGAGGACGTGCTTGCGCTACTCGCTGGACGGAGCGTGGGCCCCGAGCTTCAGCGAATCGCCGCGGGAGTCAACGACAAGGAGGGAATCAGATGAGAACGAGGAGACAAAGGCGCACGCAAGCCGTGACCGCTGCCGTGCTACTGATCACGGTCGCGTACGTCGTGGGAGCGACGGCTGCGGCCCAGCAGACACAGGTTGGGCCGAGCTACAAGAAGGTCGGCAGCTGGGGCAAGCAAGGCACAGGCAACGGCCAGTTCCAGGCTAACGCCTTCGGCCTCGCCACCGACAAGGCCGGCAAGGTCTACGTTGCGGACACCGACAACCATCGCGTTCAGGTGTTCACGGCGTCGGGTCGGCTCGTCCGCAAGCACCAACTCTCCTCGGAGTCGTTCGTTCAGGACGTCGCCGTCGCCCCCGACGGCAGCAGTTGGGCGACCGACCTCAACGCCGCCAAGGGGCAGCAGTTCTCGTCGAGTGGCGGGGTGTTGGCGTCCGTTGACACACCGAAGACTGCGCGGGGGATAGCCGTCGATGCAACCGGGAATCTCTTCATTGCAACCGCGGGTGACAACATCCAGCAGGTGGGTCGCTACGACAAGACTTCGGATGGCTGGCAACCAGGGAAGACGTGGGGAGGATTCAAGGATCCGCACGACGTCGAGACCTCCCCTGACGGAACCGTCTATGTCTCCGACAACGGAAGCCTGACGGTGAAGCGCTTCGACGGAAGCGGCAAGTTCCTGAAGACGATCAAGGCGGGGCCAAGCGCACCGCTCGGTATCGGCGTCGACCTCGACTGCAACCTGTGGGTGACGAACATCGCTCAGCGTCGGGTCGACAAGGTCTCACCGACAGGGAAGCCGATGGGCTCCGTCACCTCCGGAGACCTGATCGCACAGGACGTGGCCATCGGGCCGAAGGGCGATCTGTACGCCTTCGACAGCGGCACGAAGAGCGTCATCCGCTTTGCGGAGGACCGCTCGAAGCCGGGTGTGGCAGCTGTCGTCGGGGCGGTCGCCGTGAGCAACGGTGTCGCAAAGGTCAGGTACACGCTTTCCGGTGTGGCCTGCCCCGCCCA
>JAYTJO010000335.1:0-1508 GCA_043730975.1 Thermoleophilia bacterium
GCCTTCGGGCTTATCGATCTGCGGGCGTTCGAGTGGCACGTGGGACCTCCGGAGGGTGGGGACGGTGGAGCGTAGCCGCGGGCGACGCTCCGCAGAGTCACTACGCGCAACCATCCAGGAACATACGGAGACGTAGCCGCGTGCTCTCATCCGACGGCTGGGAGAGGCGGCTGTTGACGGCACGACAGAGCCATCCCAGGCGGCGGGCCGTTGTCGACAACGAGACGAGGTCGCTCGTGGTGCGTTCTCGGAACGGTTCCAGGTACGCGTCGCGGAACCGCTCGGTCGGCTCCGAGTGCTCCACGTCATCGACGCCCCAGGCGATGACGCCGTCGAGCGTGACGGCAAGGCTGAAGAAGGGATGCGAGATGCAGGCGTCGCCCCAGTCGAGGAGCAGGTAGCGGCCGTCGCGGACGAATACCTGGGCGTCGTGGAGATCGTCGTGCTGGATCGTCTCCGGGATTCCCGCCGAGGCGAGCTCCGCGCACGCCTCGCGAACCCAGGGCAACGAGCCCGCGAGCCGCCGTCGCTCGTCGTCCGGCAGGTCGACGATCTCGTCGAGCATCGCCTCGACCTTCGCAGGGAGCACCTCGAGCCGGAGGTCTGGCACCCCGAGCGCAAGCAGCTCGACCACATCCCCGGACAGGTCGATCTGGACGCTCGCATAGAACGGGAGCACGTCGGCCCAGCGATCGAGGCTGCGCTCGGATGCGATCAGCTCGCGGAGTGTCTGGCCGCCATCCTCCATCAACATCCAGCCTTGCTCACGATCGACCGCGAGCGGCGGCGGAATGCAGTCGGGCCGCCGCGACCCGAGCAGCTCGGTGAGCGCCGCCTCGTGACGCAGCGGCGCCACAACGGCCTTGAAGAACACGCTGCCGCGTTCCGTCGGGACGCGGATCACCGTCGACCAGGGTCGGTCGTGCACCTGATCGAAGTGGCCGATTGGCTCCAGCCCGATCCGGTCGAGCTGCTCACCAATCCAGGCGTCCGCGCCGGAGCGCCATGCCGGATCGAGCCACTCGGACACGAACCGACTCGAGCTACGCGAGCTTCTCGCGGACGATCTGGCTCACGGCTGAGCCATCGGCCCTGCCGGAGATCCGCGGCATCACGTCGGCCATGACGCGGCCGATGTCGCGGAGTGAGGTGGCTCCGACCTCGGCGATCACGTCGTCGACGATCTCGTCGAGATCATCCTCCGAGAGAGGCTCTGGCATGAACCCCTCCAGGATCTCGAGCTCGTAGTCCTCCTTGTCGGCCTGCTCCTCGCGACCGGCGGCCTCGAAGGCGGCGAACGCCTCGACACGCTTCTTTCGCTCCCGCTGCAGCACCTGCAGCTCCTCGTCGTCAGACAGCGGCCGCTGCAGATCCTTCTCCGCTGAACGGAGGCTCGCAAGGATCAGCGTCAGCGCGTCGCGGCGGTCGTTGTCCCGCGCGAGTCGCGCCTGCTTGATCTCGTCCTCGATGGTCGCAATGAGCTGCACGGTGACAGTCTGCCCGCAATT
>JAYTJO010000336.1:0-2429 GCA_043730975.1 Thermoleophilia bacterium
CGTTCGCCCCGGACAACCTGGAGTCGACCCGCTCGGCATGGAGCCGCGCGTCCAGAGCATCTGCACCGGCATCGTCCGCGGGGTGGAGATTGTGCCAAATTGTCACAAACCTTCGGTAGTCCTCATGACGGCAGAGGGCGCAGGGACGGTGCCCCGCGGCGAACGCCGTCGCCTCGTCGAGGAAGAAGAGCTCGGTGAACTTCCCCGGCTGCAGGAGCTCACCACGCTGCCAACCGCGGAACTCGAGCCGACAGGAGATCCAGCGTCGGACGCCATAGCGTCGTCTGATCACACCGTGCGCGTCGTGCAGGCAGCCGCGGTTGCCGTACACGAGGCCCCGCGCGGGATCAGCAACGAGCTCGCTGAAGGGCGTGACTCTGTTCTGAAGCGGCATGAGGGAGACCGTATCGCCACCTGCGCAATGCAGGGGGGTGTCTGTGTAACGTGGGAATCCGTAGGCCGATGCACCCCAGCAGTCCGTTTGGGGGTCTGTTGCTGCAATCCGAAGCGAACAAGGAGATCGAAGCGCGATGACCGATTCCGAGCAGGGTGTGACGCCCGCGGAGAACACAAACGATGATTGGCAAGCGGCCCACGAGCGCGTCGCAACGGGAGCCCTGGCGGGCTGGATGCGCGTCTGCGCAACCCACCCCTGGCGGGTCGTCTTCGGCTGGATCGGGATCATCGCGACGCTCATCGTGCTCGTTGTCACCGTCGGCGGCGCCCTCGAGGATGAGTTCACGATCCCCGGATCGGACACGCAGAAGGCAACAGACCTGCTCGAGGCGGAGTTCGCCTCCGAACAGGGCGGAGTGCTCAACCTCGTCTTCGCCGCCCCGGAAGGCGAGCGGCTCGACACGCCTGCGCGAAAGGCGGCGATCACGACGGCGATCACACGGCTCGAGTCGTCCGAGTTCAAGCCGTCTGCAGGGACGGTGGGGCTGACGGAGGTTGCCGATCCATTCGACGACGCAACGTTTTCGGACAATGGGCGAATCGCCTACGCGCAGGCGCAGTTCGATCAGGTGATCGAGACGAAGGATCGCGAGGCGGTGGTCGCGGTCCAGGAGGCCGTTCAAGAGACCGTTGAGCCAGCGGGGGTGACGGTCGAGTTCAACGGTGACGCCGAGTTCCCGCCCGTCGAGCAGGGAGCCGCGGAGGGGCTCGGCCTGCTGGCGGCGATCATCGTGCTGCTGTTCGTCTTCCGCACGTTCGTGGCGATGGTCATCCCGATCGCGCTCGCGATCGTCGCGCTGATCACCGCGTTCCTGCTGCTCTTCATCCTTGCCGGGTTCACGAAGATCAACACGATCACGCCGATTCTCGTCTCGATGATCGGCCTCGGGGTCGGGATCGACTACTCGTTATTCATCGTCACCCGCTTCAGACAGCTCCTCCACGATGGGCGCTCGAAGCAGGAGGCGGCGGCCGAAGCCGGCGCGTCGGCCGGGCGCGCGGTCATCTTCGCCGGGCTCACGGTCGCGATCTCGGTCGCGGGGCTTGCGTTCATCGGTCTCGACTTCGTGACCAAGCTCGGGATCGGCAGCTCGCTTGGTGTGCTTACGACCGTCTTGATCGCAAACTCGCTTCTGATCGCGGTTCTCTCGCTCCTCGGGCACAAGATCGATCGACTCAAGATCCCCTTCATCCGTGCGGTCGACGACTCAGAAGAAGCGCGCGACCGGACGCCCATCGCCCGCTGGGGCAGGTTCGTAACGGCCCATGCAAGGGTCGTCTTCCCCGTGTTGCTGATAGCCGGTTTCATCCTCGCCGGGACATCGGGCCTGGTGCGCCTCGGCGCTGCCGACCAGGGGACGCAGCCGCTCGAGCAGACGAGCCGGCGTGCATACGACCTGCTGGCAGAAGGGTTCGGAGCGGGCTTCAACGGGCCGATCCCGATCGTCGTCGACGTGAACGGCGACAAGGAGGCTGCGACGCGCGTCTACGAGGGCGTCAAGGCTCTCGACGGGGTAGCGTCGGCCGGCGAGCCGCAGTTCAACGATCCGGGTACGGTCGCGATCGTCTTCGTCACTCCGGACTCGGCGCCCCAGGACGAGGCGACCGACACGCTGGTCGACAAGCTCCGCGGAGACATCGTCCCTGCAGCGGTCGCCGGTGGTGACGCGGTCGCCTACGTGTCCGGCCAGACCGCGGCCTTCAAGGACATCGCGGATCAGATCATCAGCCGGATGCCGATCTTCC
Organism: Thermoleophilia bacterium; assembly: GCA_043730975.1. Taxonomy (GTDB): domain Bacteria; phylum Actinomycetota; class Thermoleophilia; order Gaiellales; family Gaiellaceae; genus Gaiella. The sequence continues at coordinate 2,203 of JAYTJO010000336.1, forward strand.
TGCTGTTCATCATCGGCGTCACGTTCATCGTGCTCGCGATGGCGTTCAGGTCGATCGTCATCTCGGCGACGGCTGCCGTGACGACGCTCCTCTCGGCCTTCATCGGGTTCGGCGTCCTCGGCCTCGTCGTGCAGCAGGGTCATCTACTAGGCCTGACCGGCCTCGACAAGACGGGGCCGATCGAGACGTTCGTGCCACCGATCGCCTTTGCGATCCTGTTCGGGCTC
>JAYTJO010000337.1:0-6666 GCA_043730975.1 Thermoleophilia bacterium
GACGACGCAGCCGTTTCGGCAGCCGTTGACGCAGCGATCGCGACGTTCGGCCGGATCGATGTGCTCTTCAACAATGCCGGTATCTGCGCCTACGGTCTCGCCCATGAGCTCACGGAAGCCGAGTGGGACACCATGCTCGACATCAACCTGAAAGGCCCGTGGATCGTCGCCAGACGCGTGATTCCGCACATGATCGCGGCCGGGCGGGGCGTGATCGTGAACAACTCGTCGGTGGCCGGGCTGCGCGGAATGGGCCGGCTGTCGCACTACGCGGCAAGCAAGTGGGGCCTGACCGGGTTGACGAAGTCGTGGGCGATCGAGCTCGCCCCACACGGCATTCGCGTCGTCGCTATTCACCCGACCGGTGTCGACACGCCGCTGAACGACGGCATCGCCGCGCTCGAGGGTTTGACGCCACTCGAGATCGCAGAGCGGTCGGCCGGAAACCTGCTCCAGGTGCCCTGGATCGAGGCCGAGGATGTGGCCGAGGCAGTTCTCTTCCTCGTCAGCGACAAGGCGCGCTACATGACCGGATCGAGCCTCGTGCTCGACGCCGGTCTGTTGACGCGCTGACCCGTCTTCGCGGGGCGAAGTGGAACGAAGAAGACCTGACCCCGCGCTCACCACTGTCCTCGCCTCCCGCCAGGTGGACGTGTCCGTAACGGCGAATTGTCACGCGCTGCGATGCGTGTAGCGATCGACCCGTGACCCCGATGACCCGATCGCTACTCGTCAGGTGTTACACTTCGGAACATCACCCGGAGGTCGCGATGCCGACGAAGCATCCACGTATCAACGTCACGAAGGACACGGAGCTCGCCGCGGCGATCGCGCGGGCGCGCCCGCTCTTGAACGGCGCACCGGAGGCGACGATCGTCCACGACCTCGCGATCAGGGGTGCAAAGGCGCTCGCCGACGATGAGCGCGCCCGCCTCGAGGCAATGGAGGAGCTGATCGCCTGGTCGCTCGGGGATGAGATGGATCGCGAGACGTTGCGCAACATCGATGAGCTCGCCTGGCGTCGGCCCGAACCCCTATAGATGGCACGGGCGCCATGGGATGGCCGAACATTCCTCGCCGATACCTCCGCGTGGATGCGCTTTCAGCGTGTCGGCGGCGACTGGGGCGAGGCGATGCGCCGCGGGCAGATCGCGACGTGCGAGCTTGCGACATTCGAGCTCCTCGTCACTGCTCGTGATGGAGCCGACTTCGACCGACAGTCCGCGAACCTGGACAAACTCCCTCTCGCGCCGGTGACGCCCGACGTGTTGCGGGCTGCGAGGGACGCGTTCCGCGAGCTCGCGCACCGCCATCCGCTCTTCCATCGGTCCGTGACGGTGCCCGACCTGATCATCGCCTCAGCGGCAGCCGCCGCGGGTTTCGGAGTCCTCCACTACGACGCCGACTTCGACACGCTGGCCGAGGTGTTGCCGTTCGAAAGCCGCTGGCTCGCCCCACGCGGATCACTCGACTGACTCATGGCCGACCGCACGTGTGACGAACCCCAGGGTCTGCGGCGTACGAGAAAGCAGATGACGCGCCGCGCCCCGTTCCTCGTCCTCCTGCTCGCCCTGGCTGCATGCGACGCGGGATCCGCCGACGCCACCTCGAAGCCACAGCTCCTCGTCAGCGTCAGTTCCAGCGGCGGACACTGTCCCATCAGCGTCTGCCACTGGGGCGCACGGGTCACGACAACGACGATCAGCGTCGAAGGGCATCGCTCGCGCCGTCTCACCCTCCTCGAGCGTCGTACGCTGGCGGCGGCGATCGCGCAACTCCGCCCGGCCTCACTGCCGCCGTTCACCGGCACCTGCCCGATCGCCTACGACGGCCAGGAGCTCACCTACCGATTCCGGGACAAGCGCGCGCTCCGCACGTGCACCTACGATCTTCGTCGTGTTCGAGCGGTGCAGCTCGTCGATCGGCTGATCGCGAGCTTGCCGGCCGTAAAGGGTTGAACTCCCGAGCCAACGACCTGGAGGTGCGGACGGATCGTCACTCCCCCTCTCCGACACAGAACCGGGCCGACGACTCGCGGGGTGGAACGAAGACGACTGACCCCGCTCTCATCGGGACTTCATAGAGCGCCGAGCGAAGCTACGGCGTCGAGTTCCTGGCGCGCGCGGTAGCGAGATCGATCGGCCGCGCGTAGTCACGGCCGCCGCCGCGGCCGTGCAGGCTGCGCTGAAGCTGCCGGTTGAGCGTGATCACGTCGACGTCGAGGACGCTGCCGTAGCGGTCGAGCGCGTAGTCGATGTGCACCGCTGTCTCATTCATGAGTCCGAGCACGCGACGGCTCGCCGTCCTCGCAAGCTGGACGTTTGCGCTGTCGAGATCCCCGAGCACGTCGTGAGCGAGACCCTCCGAGTCGAGCGCGGCGACGATCGCGTTGACGAGAAACGGCCCAACCGGGTCGAGATCGGCCCTCCTCACGTCAGGCACGAACACCGAGAAGGTCGTCCCCGCGTGCATGAGGAGGAGGCACTTGCGCCGCTCGAACCAGAGCAGGTTCACATACCAGTCGTCGTCGCTCGGCTCGACGTCGGCGCACGCTGACGGCCGCACGCCGAGCAGCTTCAGCACCTTTGCCGTGCAACGAATGACCACGGCCACACGCTATCCGGCTCGCCGCCCGGATGCACCCGCGCCGATCAGGCGCCGGCTACCTGCTGCACGCGCTGGAACGAGACGCCGAGGAGGTAGGCGCCGTCCCTGACACTGAGGCCGGCGTCGTCGACGAGCCGGGCGACCACCCCGACGTCGAGGCCGCTGCCTCATCACGGATCGCGATGGCACGGGCACGCGAGCGGCTGCTCCGACGCACGGCCGCGAGCGCCTCCCGCGGCGGGCGCAGGTCGTTCACGAGGTCGGCAAAATTGGCGTCGTCGACCCAGCCGCGATCGCCTCGTGGTCAGCACCAGGGAGCAGAACGTCCTAGCGCTCAGCAGCGAACCCGATCGCTTTCCGCGGAGGCGTCGGCTGGGTCAGGAGCGACCGTAGAGCGTCGAAGACGGCCCGGAACCGTTCCTCGGACGAGCTCTCGAGCTCGCCGAGAGCCCTTTCGATCTCGTCGAGGCGGCGTGCGAGCTCCGCGTGGGAACGTAGCTCGTGCCTCATCGCGACGAAGGCTCGCATGATCGCGACGTTGACGGCGACGGCGCGTTCGCTCCGTAGGACACCGGAAAGCATCGCGACGCCTTGCTCGGTGAACACGAAGGGCAGCGTTCGACGCCCACCGTAAGAACTTGAGATGCCACTTTGGCATAGCAAGTCGTCCCATTCCACCCGCGTGAGCTGGAAGGCGAAGTCGTCTGGAAATCTGTCCTGATTCCGCTTCATAGCCCGAACGAGCGCGCTCGTCTGGACGTCGTAGAGCCGCGCGAGATTGCTATCCAGCAGCACGTTGAGACCGCGAGCGGCCACGATCGCCGCGCGCACGTCCTCGGATCGAATGACGATCGCCGTCACCGACAAGGCCACCAGGCCAAAGCGTGCAGAACAGACACAACGCCCTGTGTAGCGGTGAATGTGTGACGTGATCGCACCACCTTCGTGGCGAAACTGCCTTGCGCAGACAGAACCGACGCAGTTCGGAACCCCGCCCGCGCGCCAAAGACTCGCAGGGTGGAACAAAGAAGACCTGACCCCGCTCTCACGTAGACCGTTCGAGGTGGAACGAAGAAGACCTGACCCCGCTCTCACCCGTCGTGTCTGGCGGCCAGGCTGGTGGTGTCTGCTTCCTTGGGTCAGAGACGGGTCAGGTCGTCTTCGTTTCGCCCGCGGTCAGTGCAGACGAACTCACCCCACTGCTACAAGCTCGGTCACGTACGTGGACGGCCGTGACCGAGCAGTTCGAGGCACGTGGCGATCTCGCACAGGCCGGAGCTCTTCTCGCTGAGGGCGATCACAGGCAGGTGGAACGAAGATGGCCTGACTCCGCTCGCCCGAAGTTGCCGCGGAGGTCGGCGGGTGGAACGAAGGAGACCTGACCCCGCTGTCACCACTACGGCTGTGCGTCATTCGTCACGAACTCGGCACGAAGACGCCGCGGCCGCTGGCTGGTGGAACGAAGAAGACCTGACCCCGAACTCACCCTCTCCGACACAGAACCGGGCCGAAGACTCGCGGGGTGGAACGAAGAAGACCTGACCCCGCTCTCACACCCCAGATCTGCGTTACAGGATCTATGACGCTGCTACAACGGATCCAAGCGGGAAAGATTGTATCCCCGCGCCACCGGAGGTAAGTCCGATGAACGCACCAACGCCGGGTATCCACGCCTAGTGTTCCAGAACGTCATTTCGGTCGTGGCGGCTATCGGAATACCCGCGCTGGGACTTCTGCTGGGAGCATCTCTGCGGAACCGCCTTCGGCTACGAATTTCGCAGTACCTCACGCTCGCCGAAGCGTTCCGGGAACACGACCAAGCGACGGCTGCGGAGTTTGAGAGGCTGGCGCGCGAGGCATCGACGCTCTTCGTCGCGCGTGAGCAGAGGTGGCTCACGCAATAAGTCGATCCGTGGGCCGTCTTCACGGTACTTCTTCTGACCGTGCCTGCAATCGCGGTGTTCGGGTGGGCGTTCACGCAGGCTGATTGGTGGAAATGGCCCCTCCTCTTGTTTAACGGACTTTGGGCATTGGTGTGGGGCGGCGTCGGGCTCGCACAGCTTCGTAAGGAACGAAAGGAGGCTACGGAACTGGAGGCGGAGGCTTGATCGCGTAGACCACGCCGGCAACAAGAAGCCCCGGCCCCGCTCTCACCGCCGGTGGAATGCATGAGTGCGTGCTGACACCCGACGCACTGTTGGACTAGGCTCGACTTCCTATGCCCAGGAGTCGAGCTGACATCGCGAATACCGCAACGCGGATTTTCTTGCAGGAGTTCGGAGCGACCTACGACGAAATGCGAGGTCTGCCGCAATACGTCAAGGCCACCCACTTCGAGGAAGTGAAGGAGTTCTTCGGGAATACGTGCTGCTACTGCGGCACAGAGCTCGTTGCCGGCCACGTTGACCAAGACCATTTGATCCCGCTGAACCGGACGGAGCTGGGTCTCCACGCCTGGGGGAACATCGTCCCGAGCTGTTCACCGTGTAATAGCGTCAAACGCGGGCGACTATGGCAAGACATCGTACAGGAAAAGGCTGGTTTGTTGGCCCCGGAGCGGATCAAACGCATCAAGTCGTTTTGTCGAGCACTATGGCTATGCGCCTCCATTCGACCTCCGGGCAGCAACGGCCGATCTCTACGCGGAGGTCGGGAACGTCGCCATGGCTCTGATCCAAACCAAGATCGAGCGGACCAAGGCGGCGGACTAACCCGCTACCGAGTGAGCCCCAGCCGAACCACGAGCCGCCGCTCGCTTCTCCTCGACCTCACTGCTCCCGGTGGAAGCGTAAGCACCGGGTGGAACGAAGAAGACCTGACCCCGCTCTCATCGCTAACCGTTTGCGAGCCTCCTCCAGCACGTCCGCGAAGAGGTGGGTCGTGCTCGTCAGGGAGGTCGCAAGGTTCGTAGCGCGGCTCAGCAGAATCGGATCGTTCCCATCTTCAAGCTCCCGAAACCACGGTAGATGAACCCGATGAAGTGCCGCCTCCGGCGTCAGCCGACGCGGATCATCTTTCGGTTGACGAACTCCTCGGTGGCGTAGCGGCCGAGCTCGCGACCAAAGCCGGAGCGCTTCACGCCGCCGAACGGCAGCTCGGCTGCGTCAGCTCCGACGACGTTCACGAAGACCATTCCAGCGTCGATCCGGTCTGCGACCCGCAGCGCCTGATCGGGGTCGGTCGTGAAGACGTACGAGCCGAGGCCGTAGGGCGTGTCGTTCGCAACCGCGACTGCCTCGTCCTCGGAGCCGACGCGGTAGACGATCGCGACCGGGCCGAAGAACTCCTCGCGGTGCGCATCGTTGTCCGGGGTAACCCCGGTGAGGACGCCGGGTGTGACGAAGTTGCCCTCTCGTGTACCGCCAACGAGGGTCGCGCCACCCTCGACCGCGCGGCGCAGCTGATCCACAAGTCGATCCGCTGCCGCCGCCGAGGAAAGAGGGCCCATCGCAGCGTCCGGCTGGAATGGGTCGCCCGGCTCGATTGCCGTCAGTGCCGCTGTCAGCTTGCTCACGAACGGCTCGTAGAGGTCGGAGGCGATGACGAAGCGCTTGGCGGCGTTGCACGCCTGACCCGCGTTCTCGAGCCGCGCTGCCACCGCCGAGTCGACGACGCCATCGAGGTCATCCGTGCTCAACAGGACGAACGGGTCGGAGCCACCGAGCTCGAGCACGACCTTCTTCAGGTTGCGCCCAGCGATCTCGGCAACGGCCGCCCCGGCACGCTCCGAGCCGGTCACCGAAACCCCTTGCAGGCGCGGGTCGGCGATGACGTCGGCGATCTGGTCGTTCGTCGCATAGATGTTCGTGTATGCCCCCGAAGGGAAGCCGGCGTCGTCGAACATCTGCTGGATCGCCGCCGCTGACTCGGGGCACTGCGGCGCGTGCTTCAGGAGGATCGTGTTGCCGACGACCAGGTTCGGTCCGGCGAACCGCGCGACCTGGTAGTACGGGTAATTCCAGGGCATGATCCCGAGGATCACCCCGACGGAGCTGCGACGCACGAACGCCGAGCCATCCCCGTCGGACAGCGCGATCGGCTCATCTGCAAGCAGGCTCG
>JAYTJO010000338.1:0-1781 GCA_043730975.1 Thermoleophilia bacterium
CGCCCCCGGGCGAATCAGGAGCAGGTCGCCGACGACGACCTCGGCCGTCGGCACCTCCAGCTCGACACTATCGCGAAGCACAGTGGCCTTCGGCGGCGCGAGATCGAGTAGTGCTCGGATCGCCTCGTTCGCCCCACCGCGGGCCCGCATCTCGAACCAGTGGCCGAGCAGGACGAAGGCGGCGAGGAACGCGACTGCCTCGTAGAACACCTCGCCCTCGATCGCGAACGTCGCGGCAACCGAGTACACCCAACCGGTCCCGATCGCGACTGCGACGAGCACCATCATGTCGAGTGTTCTCGCGCGCAGCGCGCGCACTGCACCCACGAAGAACAGCTGGCACGAGTAGAGGATCACCGGCAGGCTGAGCAAGAACTCCCAGACGTCGACGCGGATTCCGAACGGCGTCGGCGGGACCCCGCCGAAGATCCGGTCGCCGAGCTCCGACCAGATTGCGATGGGAATGGCAAACACGACCGCGACGAGGAAGCGGTTGCGCATGTCGCGCACCATCTCTGCCATCGACATCCCGGCGTGACCCCCGTGCCCCGCACCGTGCCCGCCGTCGGCCCGTTCCATTGCTGCGTGGTCGTGAGCGGCCGCCTCAATCGCTGCCGACGCATGCTCATGCCCGTCGGCTCGGGCGGCCGTGGCACTCCCCGGCTCCCGCATCGGGTCGCAGATATGGCCCGGGACCGACTGGCCGGAACAGTGATAGCCACACTCCTCCACCCAGCCGCGCAAATCATGGACAGAGGTCAGGGCCGGGTCGAACGTGACGGTCGCGGTCTGCGAGACGGCGTTCGCCTCCACCTCGAGAACACCAGGACGCCGCCCGAGCGTCCGCTCGACGACAGCCTTCTCGCTTGCGTAGCTCAGGCCACCGACGTGCAGCGTCACCGTCAGCGGCTGCGAGCCGTCGTGGCCCGCGTGGCCGCCAAAGCCGTTGTCGTCGTGAGTGGTTGCGGAATCAGTCATCGGCGATCGATCGGGGTGCAACAGGAACGGTGACGATGACGGTGTCGCATGAAGAGCGTGTGAAGGTCGCCGCACTCCTTCCGGAGGGCAGGGCAGGGCAGGGCACGCCAACCCGTGCTCCGTCACCAGCCGCACGCCCCGCCGCCGTTCCACCCCTTTCACGCGACCGGGATTCGGCAGAGGAATCGGGCACCCTGACCAGGCCCTGGGCTTTCGGCCCAGAGTTGCCCGCCGTGTGCTTCGACGATCGCGCGCGCGATCGCGAGCCCGATGCCACTGCCACCGCGGTCGCGGCTGCGCGCCCGGTCAACGCGGTAGAAGCGCTCGAACACGCGATCGAGGTCGCCCGCCGCGAGCCCTTCGCCGGTATCGGTCACGGCGAGCAACGCGGCGTCGCCGACGCGCTTGGCGGAGAGGGTAACGGTGCCTCCGGCCGACGTGTGTCGGAGAGCGTTCTCGAGCAGGTTCGCGAGCACTTCGCCAAGGCGGTCGGCGTCGACTTCGACGGCGGGACCGTCACGCGCGGAGGAGATTTCCAGGTCGACGCCTTTCGAAATAAACGCAGGTGCTGCCGCGCCGGCGGCAGCCTCGAGCAGCGTTATCGCCAGAACCCGCTGCACACGCAGATCGAGCTGCCGTTCCTCTGCACGTGAGACCTTCGTCACGTCCTCGGTGAGTCGCCCGAGGCGACCGGTCTCCGCGCGGAGGAGCGTCCAGGTGTCGGGGCCGGGCTCGACGACACCGTCGGCGAGTCCTTCGAGATAGGCGTCGATCGTCGCGAGCGGCGTGCGCAGTTCGTGCGC
>JAYTJO010000339.1:0-1522 GCA_043730975.1 Thermoleophilia bacterium
TTGCCGGGCGCGAGTGCATTCGGATGCTCTGGATCGCGACTGAAGCCGGCGGCGCGGTTCTGGAGGACGATCCCGGTTCCGGGAGCAACGACACCCGACCCGAACGACCCGTACACGCTCTGAATCAGCGAGACAGCCATCCCGTCCCCGTCCACCACACACAGATACGTCGTTCCTCCGCGTGGCAGGCCGAGGCCGCCTGCGATGACGGAGTCGGCGTCGACGAGGGAGCGGCGTTCTGCTAGCCGGTCGTCGGCGAAGAAGTTCGCCGGCAGCGGGCCGTCGTGTACGACGGCATGCGCGTCGGTGAACGCGAGCTTCATCGCCTCGATCGCAGAGTGCTCGCCGGGCTCGAGGCCCTCGTAGAGCGCAAGTGCAAGCAGCGCGGCGGCCCCCTGGCCGTTCGGTGGCAGCTCGCACACCTCGATCCCGCGATAGGCCCGTCGGAGCGGCTCGACCCACTCGGAGCGGTGAGCGAGCAGGTCGGCCTCCGAGAGCCAACTCGCCGACGCTATCGCCGCAGCGACTACGCCTTCGTACAGTGCCGACGGTCCGTTCGTCTCGATCTGGCGGAGCGTGGCGCCGAGCTCGGGGAGGGAGTAGCGCTCGCCGAGGTCGGGGGCCTTCCAGGGGGCCAGTCGTGCCTGCGACCACTTGTGTGCGATCCGAGCGGTGCAGGCAAGGCCCGCGTCCGCAAGGTCTGCCGCCGGGCCGATCGCCTGATCGAGCCCGAACCGGCCGAAGCGCGTCGCCAGGTCACCCCACAGGCGGACGGCACCCGGAACAGTGACCGAGCACGGCCCATCCTCGGTCGCCGCACGGTCGCCGATATCGGAAGGAGAACGGCCCGAGCCGTTGAGCCCGACCAGCATGCCGTCATCCCATACGAGCGCAAACGCGTCGCCGCCGATCCCGTTGTCCGTGGGCTCAGCGACCGTCAGGATCGCGGCCGCAGCGAGTGTCGCATCGACGGCGTTCCCTCCCCGCTCGAGCGCACGAAGGCCGGCGCGCGTGGCGAGCGGGTGACTCGTAGCAACCATCGCGTCACTCGCGACCGCAGGCATCCGACGCCAGCCACTTTGGCGAGCGGTGCCTGCCTGGAAGAGGGCGTCGACGTCGATCTGCACGGAGCGAGCATTGCACGACATACACTGCGGGCGTGGCAGATGCCGCCGCCCATCCGTTCAACGTCGACGCAACCCGGCTCGCGCTGGTCGAGCGCGGCGGTGGCTACGAGGTCGTCCACAGCTCGCCAGGGCTCGAGATTGGCGTGTACGTGCTGGTCGCGCCGGAGCCGGATCGCCAGCAGCCCCACGACGAGGACGAGGTGTATGTCGTACTGGAGGGAAGCGGCGCGCTCGAGGTCGAAGGCGTCGTGACGCCACTCACCGAGGGAATGGCGCTCTTCGTGCCAGCGGGAGCGGAGCATCAGTTCACGTCGTACGAGCAACTCGCCCTGCTCGTCGTCTTCAACGGCCCGCACTCCGGCTAGTGCCGTTCCGCGCAACGGTCGCCAGCTTGC
>JAYTJO010000340.1:0-6892 GCA_043730975.1 Thermoleophilia bacterium
TACAACACGACCGACGCCCTCGGCTACGTCAGCGGCTCGTTCAAGATCAAGGACGACGACAGTCGCGTCAAAGGCACGTTCTCCGGAACGATCAAGGGCGGTCAACTCGTCGGGTTCCTCACCGGCAAGTCGCACGGGAACCATGCCAGGTTGCTCGGCAACCTCAGCGCGACGTTCGCCGGTGGCACCACGAACTTCACCGACGGAAAGATCGGAACGGGCAGCAGCGCCAATGTGCTCGCCGTCGTCGCCGGCCCGGTGTGCAAGGACTCGAAGCACGAGAACTCGGAGAAGTCCGAGAAGGACGGGAAGTCCGAGAAGGCGCTTCGGGTCGAGGTCAAGGGTGAGATCGCGGCTATCGAAACTGCTCCCGCGACGATCACCGTCGAGGGCAAAGACGGCTCGAAGACCTGCAACGTCGACGCTGCCTACGCGATCCCGGCCGGCTTCTCTGTCGGCACGAAGGACGTCGAGATGAAGTGCGAGGCGATCGGCGACCCCGCCGTGTGGACGCTCCGCAAGCTGGAGAAGGACTCGTAACGATTGGTGGGCGGGGCATGTCCTGTCCCTACGCCAGCGGTTCGATCGAGAGGGCGCCTGCGGGCGCCCTCTCTGTTTCTAGAGAACCGTGAGCGCCTTGCGGATCGTCCCCCGGCGCGTCTTCTGAATGCGCGCCGCGAGCTCGACGATCGCCGCCGCCGCCTCGGAGTCCGGCGCCGCTTCGAGCACGGGCGTTCCCGCGTCTGCGGCCTCACGCAGGGCCGGGTCGAGCGGGACGCTACCGAGCAGAGGGACACCGATCTCGTCGGCGAGGCGCTGGCCGCCACCGGAGCCAAAGATCTCCTGGCCCGTGCCGACGAGGTAGGACATGTTCTCGGCAACGCCGATGATGCGCATACCGACCTTCTCGGCCATTCCCGCCGCTCGCACGGCAACCTGCTGCGCCGCAGGCTGCGGTGTCGTCACGATCAGCACCTCGGCGCGGGGGAGCAGCTGGCCGAGCGAGATCGCGACGTCGCCGGTTCCGGGAGGCATGTCGACAACGAGCGTGTCGAGCTCGCCCCAGTAGACGTCGGAGAGGAACTGCTCGAGCGCCCGGTGCAGCATCGGGCCGCGCCACATCACGGGAGCGTTGTCGTCGAGGAAGAAGCCGATCGACATCAACTTCAGAGCACCCCGCACGGGAGGCACGATCATCGTGTCGACGACGACCGGCCGCTGCTGCACACCGAGCATGTGCGGGATCGAATGTCCGTAGACGTCAGCGTCGAGCACGCCGACGCGCTGCCCCGTGGCGGCGAGTGCGGCTGCGAGATTTGCCGTCAGCGTCGACTTGCCAACGCCACCCTTGCCCGACGCAATCGCGAGGACACGTGTGATCGGATCGAGCGAGATCGTCTTCTCCGGCCGTCCACCGCGAAGTCGCGTTGACAGCGCGGCTTTCTCGTCAGGGCTCATCACATCGAAGTGAAGCTGGACGGAGTTGACGCCCTCGACGACACCCACGAACCGCTGAACCTGGTCTTCGAACGACGAGCGCATCGGGCAGCCGGCGACGGTGAGAGCGATCGTCACCTCGACCGCACCGTCGTCGTGAATCTCGACATCCCGGACCATGTCCAGTTCAGTCACAGGCTTGTGCAGCTCGGGGTCGATGACCTGCTCGAGCGCCGTCAGGATCGTGTCGCGGAGCGGTTGTGCCATCCCGTCAGCGTAGCCGGGGTCGGTAGTTGCCCGCGCGCGTTGTGGTGGGTTACCGCAGTCTGATTCCAGTGTTTGCCCTGATGATCTCCCGGGTAGAGAAGCGGAGACTCGGATCACGTCCTACCCCACGTACGGGGTGGATTCGAGAAGCTAACCGGGAGGTAGTAGGGATGGACAGTCGTAGAGTTCTCGAGATCGCCGGTGTCATCGCCGGAGTTCTGATGATTGCGTTCGGCATCGGCGCGCTCGTCATGAGCATCAACGCTCGCAATACCGTGAGCACGGAGATCAAGGCCGAGCAGATCGTCGGATCGCCGGACATGAACCCGACTGACATCGCAGCGGCGGCCAAGGAGGCAGGGCTCACTGAGGTGACTGTTCCCTCGTGTGACGTCGCCGAGCAGCCGATCGAGAATGGCAGCGACGCGCGGTGCTTCGCCCAGTACCTTCGGATTCACGCGCTCGAGTTGACAGGCGGCCTGACCTACGCTCAGATGGGTCGGTTCGCCCTCGCAAGCGACCCTTCCGACCCGAAGGGTACGAGCGATGATACGCAGGCACTCAAGGACGACGCCGGCAAGCCCGTCTCGAACGGCACCCGGAACACCTGGGTGACGGCGACGGCTCTCGCGACCGCTCTCAATGTCTCGTACATGGCAGAGCAAATCGCGTTGTTCGGGCTGATCGTGGGAATCGCGCTGCTACTGAGCGGGATCGGCTTCATCATCCTCGCGTTCACCGTTCTCGGCAAGCACGACAAGCCTGCGGCGGTCTGACACGACTGGCGCGACCGGAAGGTCGACGCTTCCCGGGGCCCGAGGGGGCGGCGCACGCCGCTCTCTCGGGCTATGTCAGCGCCTTCGCAAGGTCGGCGCACAGGGCCGGGGTTGCGGCAGCGACGACGCGTGATCGCCCCTCGAGGTCGAGCGGTGCTGCGACGAAGGGTGGGTCCTCGAACAGCTCGATCGCGTAGCCCCGCTCGCGCACGAGCAGTTGTGCCGCGGCGATGTCGATCGAGCGGGCGGGCTTCAGCGAGCACACTGCGTCGACGCGCCCGGCGGCGAGGTGGCACAGGGAAAGGGCCAGGGAGCCCATCACCCGCAGGCGCTCGGCGACGTCGAGCAGGGAGGAGGCCCTGTCGGCGATGTAGGCCGTTGTCGTGGCCTCGAAGGAGAGGATCTCGATCGGATCCTTTGGCGGTGGGGCCAGCAACAGGCGTCCGTTCAGGTAGGCACCGCTGCCGCGCTCCGCCACCCATTCCTCGCGGGAGCCGAAGTCGTAGACGTAGCCGAACGTCACGTCCTTCATCGTCGGGCCTTCGGCAACCGCGAGCGAGAGGGAGAAGAACGGGATCCCCCGCTTTGCGTTCACGGACCCGTCGATCGGGTCGACGATGACCCGAGTCGGCCCCCCTGCGCCGAAGACGCGCTCGCCGAGCTCCTCCGAGACGAGGACGAAGTCGCCGTTGAGCGCCTCGAGCCTCGCTACAACGGCGTCCTCGGCGGCAGCATCGATAGCGGTGGTCTCGTCGCCTCCCTCGCCCTGCCGAAGCACCGGCTCGCGCTCGGTGCGCGTCGGAAGCTCTGCGAGCACGAGCTCGATGTCGGCGACGCAGTCGCGACAGAGGTTGAGCCAGGCGGAGCTCATACGGGATGGAAGAGGAGTCCGCTCGTGAGCTTGGGGAAGAAAAACGTCGTCTTCTGCGGCATCACCTCCCCGCGTCGCGCGCGCTCGAAGACATCCTCGATGCGCGTCGCCCGAAGCAGGAACGCTCCGTCGAACGCGCCCGCGTCGACTTGCGCCACCGCCTCGTCGAGATCGGCGGTGTAGCCGAGGCCCTCGTGGCCGACGAGGCGGTCGACGAGCTCGACGTCGAGCTCACCCGCGTGGCCGACCACGGGGAACGTGACTCCTCGCCGATACCCGACCGCGTGCGCCTCGTCGTACGAGAGACGTGAAAGGCGCTCGACCGCAGCAGCCGGAGATGCCGAATCGCCGAGGCTGATCGGTGGCAGAGCCTCGTCGTGACCGCTGAAGAGGCGGTGGGTGGGGAAGATTTCGAGCCCCGGGTCGGTGGTCGAGACGAGCACGACCATCATGCGTGCGCTCTCCGGCGTCCCCTGCTCGGCTGCGTAGGCGACGGCCGTCTCGTAGCGATGGTGACCGTCGGCGATCAGGAGCTGCCGATCGGCAAACGCCTCGGTGACACCCTCGCCGGGGACGCGCCAGAGGCGGCTGCCGTCCGCCACGAGATCCGGTTCCCGATCGGGAATCGAGACGGCTGCTTCACCGTCGTAGAGAAGGAAAATCGGCTCGAGCTGAGCCTGCGCCGCACGAAGGAGCCGCAGGCGACTCTCCTTTGGGCCGGCGTGTGTGCGCTCATGAGGCAGGACGGAGCGAATCTCGTAGGGCTCGACGCGCAGCGAGGCGACAAGGCCATCGCGGCGTCGCGCGATGCCGTCCGGGCCGACGTAGTTCTGGCTCAGCGCCCAGACGGCGGGCTCGTCTTCCCGGACGAGCACGCCTTCGTCGAGCCATGCTCGAAACAGCGCGCCCGCCTCCTCCTCGGAGTCGTTCAGGGTGAGGTGAACCACGTTGTGCGGATCGCTTGCGCGATAGGCGTCGCGCGCTGCCGGCACGAGGACGTCGTACGGAGGAGCCGTAACCGTCTCTGTCGGACGCGCGTAGCGGATCGCACGAAACGGGGCCACATCAGCCATAGCCCGAGCGTACCTCCGGGCGGGCCTAGACTGCAGGCGTGACCAGCATCGCCGAGCTCACCGAGGATCGCACCGTCGAGGGCGTGTACGCCGTCGGGCGGAAGGAGCGGCGCCGAACGAAGAACGGCGCCCCGTATCTTGCCCTCGAGCTCGTCGACGCGAGTGGGCGGATCGAGGCGCGGGTCTGGGACGACGTCGAGCTTCTCGACGGACGCTTCGCCGAGGGTGACGCCGTCCGTGTCCTCGGTCGCGTGGAGCGGTTCAGCGGCAAGCTCCAGGTCCAGGTGCGCGCCGTCGAGGCTGCGCCCGAAGCGGATCCAGCAGAGCTGACACCCACGATGCGACGCGATCCGGACGAGCTCGACGGCTTCCTCGACTTCCTCGTCGGCGAGATCGTGCATCCGGGCCTTGCCGAAGTCGTCTCGGGCGTCTTCTCCGACGGAGAGGTGCGGGCGTCATATCGGGCGCTGCCCGCGGCCGGAGCGGACGGTCACCACGGCTACGCCGGTGGCCTCCTCGAGCACACGGTCGGTGTCGCCACGCTCTGTCGCGAGACAGCGCAGCTCCATCCGCGGGTACGGAACGACCTCCTGCTCGCCGCTGCACTGCTGCACGACGTCGGGCGCACGGTCGAGCTGGGGCGCGGTCCAGCTTTCCGACAGACCGAGGAGGGACGGCTGCTAGGCCACGTACATCTTGGCCTACGGCTGATCGAGGAGAGAGCGACGGGCCTCAACGTGGACGCCTCGGCCGAGCTTCTCCACGCGATCGCCACGCACCATGATCGACAGGCAGCTCGCACCGCGGAGGCCGCAGTGCTCTACCACGCAAATCAACTCGATGCGATGGCCGCTACCCGGCCTGTCGGCGAGGAATGAGCGCGGCGCCAGGCGGGCCGGCTACCGGCGAGGCAGGGACTAGCACACCCATCTGAACCCCGCGGGCGACCTCAGACGTTGAAGCGGATGTTGAGCACGTCGCCGTCTTGCACGACGTAGGTCTTACCTTCGAGCCGCTGCGTGCCACGCTTCGACGCCTCCGCGTGTGAGCCGGCGTCGAGCAGATCGTTCCAGCGAATCACCTCGCAGCGGATGAAGCCGCGCGCGATATCGGAGTGAATCGTGCCCCCGGCTTCGAGGGCCGTTTGCCCGTCGCGCAGCGTCCAGGCACGTGTCTCCTTCTCTCCCGCCGTGAAGAACGCGATCAGACCAAGGGCATCCTTGAGTCGCCCGACGATCTCGTCGAGCGCCGATGGGCCTTCGCGGAACGCGGCCGCATCGTCGTCGGACATCTCCGCCAGCTCAGCTTCCAGCTTGCAGTCGATCCCTCCGGGCCCGTTGACGATTGCGATCAGCGGCTTGGTTGTCAGCGGGTCGAGCTCGTCGGGAAGCTCGCCTGTCCAATCCGTGAGCGGCTTGCCCGCCTCGAGATGCGCGAGAACCTCGCGGAGAATCTCTGCCTCCTTGCGAACGGCGCCATCCCCGGACTTCGCCATCTTGTCGACGCGTTCGAGCCTCTTGGCGACGTGATCCGTGTCGGCGACGAGAAGCTCGAGCCTGAGCGTTTCGAGATCGCTCTCCGGGTCGCCGGTACCGGAAAACCCGTCTGCAACCGCGAGGAGCGCGTCGACCTGCCGGAGTCCGCCGAGCAGGGCCGGGCCAGTTCCCGGGACATCCTGAACGCGTACCGCGGCCGGTGTCACCTTCTTGGCACCCACGAGATCGGCGAGGCGCCCCAGCCGGTCGTCCGCGATCGCCGCCATGCCGACATTCGACTTGTCCGTCTGGGACGCGTAGGCCGTGATCTCGGCGCCCGCCTTCGTGAGCGCGTTGAACAGCGTCGTCTTGCCCGCGTTGGGGAGTCCTACGATGCCGACCTCGAGCGCCACGGCGGCGAAGGGTACCCGGCATCGCGAAGGCTGGCTCCCCGAGTAGCGGATCCCGTCGCCCGTGGGCGACCTTCACGGCGCCGAGGCGCCGCTCGCATTGCCCTACAGTCCGAAGCCGACCCGCGAATCGCGTGCGAAACGCTTGAGATAGGCAACCCTGGCGAGCACGATCGCGGTGCGACCGTCGTCGGTGTCGAGCTGGTGGGTGCCCTGGGAACCTGACGCGAGTGCGTGCTCGAGTGCGTCGGCGCTCGCGGGGGAGACGTTGGCGGCGATAGTCGGGCCGCCGGCAAAGGCGACTTCAACGCGGACGGATTCAGGTGACTCGGGCAACAGCTACGACCTCCGTGAGAACGCCGTGAACGGCGTCGGGGTGGATAAAGGCGACCTGTAGGCCAAAGAGCCCAGGACGAGGAACGGCATCGATCAGCTCCGTCCCTGCTGCGGTGAGCTCGGCGAGTGCAGCACCGACATCGTCGACCTCGTAGGCGATGTGGTGCATGCCAGGGCCACGCTTCGAGAGGAACCGCCCGACCGGCGTGTCGTCACCGGTCGGCGCGAGCAGCTCAACCCGGCTCTC
>JAYTJO010000341.1:0-3439 GCA_043730975.1 Thermoleophilia bacterium
GACGACGAGGTAAGGGGCCTCGCGGGGGATGACCTTGCCCTGGCGGATGCGCTTCTTGTCGGTGTAGACCGACGGCTTCGTCGTCGCAAGGTACGAGTAAGGCGTCGTCAACCAGCCGGCCAGAGGCGTGCCGTTGAGGGCCGCGCCGAGCTCGAGGAGGTCGTCGTAGCGCTCGGTGATCTGCCAGAGGAAGAAGTCGGCTTCGGGGCGGATCCCCGAGACGTTGTAGGCCCGCAGTCCCTGCATCCGCCCGGCCCAGTCCTCGACGACCTCGGCGAATGCCTCCTTGGCGGTGTCACGCTCCTCCGCGGGGAGGCGCCGCCAGGCGGGATCGATCTTGAAAAAGCGGTAGGAGACGTACTGCCCGACCTGGACACCCTCGACGCGCTCGACCGTCGGCTTGCTCTCGCTCATGACCGCATCGTACTCAGGGGAGCCTTAGCGCCGAGCTCTCACGCGCCTGCGGCACACCCGGATTGACCGGATGGTTCGTCGTCAGCGTCAGGATGATGCTTCCCCGGCCGAGCCTACGGCCCTTCAATGACGCAACGAGCGGCGTGCCGGCTCTCCCATAGCCGGTGACCCGCGTGCGCGTATCGCGGGCCACTGCGCCCGCCGCTCGCAGCTCCCACGCACAGTCGAGCGAGCACCGGAATTGCACCGACCGTGAGCCGCGTTTGAGGTCGGCCTGCGTGGGGAAGCGAACCTTCGTGGAAGTGACCTGGAGCCCCAGCCCGTCACAGCGGGCAATCGAGCCTCCGCGGGCTCGGGCGAGTGCGTCGCGAACCGCGTAAAGGCTCGTCTTGGGGCTGCCGTCGGCGTAGTACACGCCCGACTGCCAGCTACCGAGGGCCGGCTCGTCCTGCGAGTGGAACAGCAGGATGCCGACAACATTCGGCTGACAGAAAGCGAGCTGCAGGGCCTGCCCGTAGTACTGGCCCTGCGTGATCTCGTCGACCGGACGGGTTGTTGCCGGTTCGGCGCCAGTGTAGAGCTTGGCCTTGCCCGCCGGGATCTGCGACTCGACGCCGAACTCGTCGTACAGGATCGGCAGCGTGCTGCCGCTCTGCGCTGTGCCGTCGAATGCAGTTGCAAGAGTCTGGATCAGTCGCTCGTAATCCCCGAGGCCGATCGTCGTGGACTTCGGATGCGGCGTTCCCGGCACCTGCCCTGACGAGTCCGCGTACGGGTGGAAGGCAAGGCCGTCCATGATCGGGAGTGTGCGACCGCTCGCGCGATAGGCGGCGCCCATGTCCTTGAGGAACTTGACCGGGGAGTGCGTGTCTCGGCCGGTGCCGGGGCGATCGATGCCGCGTGGCGCAAGAGCACCGCCCCAGACGCGCGTCGCCGGGTCGACTGCCTTCAGCGCGTCGTAGGACCGCGCGAGGAGCGCGAGGTACGCGGGCGAAGCAGCATTCGATCCATCCGGGTTGAACTGCGGCAGCCAGAAGCGGTTGAGATTGGGCTCGTTGCCGACGATCACGTCGTCGATCGACGGCAGCTGCTGCGCGAGGATGGTGAGATAGGCAGCAAACTCCTCGCGTGCCTCGGGGGTGAGCGGCGTCGAGCGAGACCCGGGGGGATAGACGGAGAGATAGACCTTGACGCCGGAGAGCTGCGCGGCTGCGGCCACGTTGCGGAGGGTCGCGAGCTCGGGCTCGGTGGGTGCGACCTGACCGGGAAGCCACTGAGAGGTGATGCGGATCGACGAGAACCCGGCCAGCCGGAACAGCGTCATCTCCGCCTTGGCCGAGACGAGATCAGGGGCGCGGACGACGTCCTCGGCCGCACCCAACGCCATCGTCGGGCCACCAGCGAGTGCGGTTGGAGTCGCCACTGCGACGGCGAGCAGGGCGAGGGCGAGGGGAAGAAGGCGACGAGACATGCGACGGATACGCTAGCCAACGTGGTCGAAACCGTACGAGAGCAGCTCGAGACACTCCCGCGCAGCCCCGGGGTCTATCTCTTTCGCGACGAGGGCGACGACATCCTCTACGTCGGCAAGGCGAAGTCGCTGCGCTCCAGGGTGCGCAGTTACTTCAATCGTGGCGACGGGCGCCTCGGGATCGAGCGCATGGTCGGGCGGATCGCCGGGATCGAGATCATCGTCACCTCGACAGAGGCCGAGGCGCTGCATCTGGAGCAGAATCTCGTGAAGCGTCATCGACCGCCGTTCAACGTCCGTCTGCGGGACGACAAGTCGTTTCCGTACATCGCCGTCACGGTTGCGGACGAATACCCGAGGGTGATGTTCACGCGGGAGCGGCATCGCCGCGGCACCGTCTACTTTGGCCCCTACGCCAACGCGAAGAAAGTGCGGGAGACGCTCGACGTCCTCAACCGCGTTTTCCAGTTCCGTCCCTGCGAGGGACCGAAGCCCGGTCGCCACTCGGGAATCCCGTGTCTCGACTTCCACATCGAACGATGCACGGCTCCGTGCATCGGTGCGATCTCGAAGGACGAGTACCGCGAGCAGATCGACGGCGTCATCGACTTCCTCTCCGGCGACACGCGGTCGATCATGCGTTCGCTCGAGCTGCGGATGCGCGCCGCCTCGGCGGAGGAGCGGTATGAGGATGCGACGCGTTACCGCAACCGGCTCTTCGCGATCAAGAGCCTCGCGGAGCGGCAAGGTGCAGACCGGCGCGCCGTCGGCACGATCGACGTGATCGGGCTAGCGGTCGACGGCGATCGCGCGGCGGTGCAGTTGTTTCCGCTGCGGGACGGCAAGCTGATCGACCGCTACGCCTTCCACCTCGAGAACGTCGAGGGGCAGGATCGAGCAACGATCCTCGAGGGCTTCTGCCTCGAGTACTACACGGCGGCGCCGAGCGTGCCTCCGCAGCTCATCGTCCCTTCCGATCTCACCGACACCGAGGCGCTCGCCGGTTTCCTCTCGGAGCTGCGAGGGGCCGCGGTCGAGGTGCGGGCACCAATCCGCGGCGAAAAGAAACGGCTTGCCGAGCTTGCGGCCGAGAACGCACAGCTCGCGCTCACGCACGAAAAGACGGCTGTCGAGCAGAAGCGCCTTCGTCGGATCGAGGCGCTCGAGAGCCTGCGGGAGAACCTCAACCTCGAGAGTCTGCCGGTGCGGGTCGAGTGCTTCGACATCTCGAACCTGCAGGGACGGGACATCGTGGCTGCGATGACCGTGTTCGTCGACGCTCAGCCGAAGAAGGCCCACTACCGCTCGTTTACGGTGCGCGGCCTCGACGGTCAGGACGATTTTGCGTCGATGGGACAGGTCGTCGCGCGCCGCTTCGCGAGGCTGCGGGATGGCGGCGAGACAGACCGCTACGACGAGAGCTTCTCTGCGGTCCCGAACCTCGTCGTGATCGATGGCGGCAAGGGGCAGCTCGCGGCCGCGCTCGAGGCTATGAAGGCAACGGCAGGGCTACCACGCGTCGCCGTGATCGCGCTGGCCAAGAGAGAGGAGGAG
>JAYTJO010000342.1:0-2163 GCA_043730975.1 Thermoleophilia bacterium
CCCGCGGCCCGCGTGCGTGGGAGCGCGCGGCAGGAATGGTGGCATCGTACTCGGCTATCACGCCCAGCCAGCGCGTGGTCATTGAGTTAGAGCCTCCAAAATGGCACTCGAACGAGGGATTGCATCCCCTTTCCGGGCGCCTACAACTGTGGGAAGGGGAGAGGGGTCATGTTGCCGCGGCCGTCCGGCACGCCGGGCGGTCGCAGCAACGGGTAGCGGTTCCTCACTCGACGACGTCTCCGAGTTCGAAGTCTCTCACCGTCTGGCGCACAGCCGCCGGGATCGGTACCGGGGTCCGCGAGACGGAATCGATCAAGACGAGCGTCTGCGTTCCGGTGACCATCAGTGCGCCATCCTCGAGGCTGATCGCCGCCACCTCGTAGGTGACGCTCGTACGGCCGAGCCTGCTGACGCGGACGAAGCATTCGAGCAGGTCGTCGAAGCGGGCCGGAGCGTGGTACTCCACGTTTGATGCGCGCATCACGAATTCCGCGCCGTTCACGCCCAACGAGCCGAGGTGCCGGTGGTACTCGGTTCGCGCATGGTCGAAGTAGGGGAGGTAGCGGCCGTAGTAGACGACGCCCTGAGCGTCCGTGTCCGAGAACCACACGCGAGTGAGCGCCGAGTACTTGAACGGCGGGCGGCGGTCGGTGAGACGGCCGAGCTCGAGGGGGTCACTCACAGGGTCAGCTCTCGATCAGGGCGACGAGCTCGTCACGGCGCGCGATCATCTCGTCCTCAGAGAGCGCCTCGAGGTTGAGACGGAGGAGCGGCTCGGTGTTCGAGGGTCGCACGTTGAAATGCCAGGTGTCGAAGTCGACCGAGACCCCGTCCAGATGCGAGACGCGCCCGCCCTCTGCGCTGTATCGCTCCTCGATCTCCTGGAGTTTCAGCGACACGTCGGCAACCGGTGTGTTGATCTCGCCGGTGATGAAGTACTGCTCCCGGAACGAGCGCAGGATCTCGGAGAGCTTTGCGCCGCGGGTCGAGATCAGCTCGAGCATGAGAAGAAAGGGGACAACGCCCGTATCGGCCTGCGTGAAGTCGCGGAAGTAGTAGTGCGCCGAAACCTCACCGGCGAAGATCGCGTGCTCCTCGCGCATCCGGTGCTTGATGTACGCGTGCCCGACCCGGTTCACGAGTGCGGTTCCGCCAGCCGCCTCGATCGTGCGCGGGACAGCCCAGCTGGCACGAACGTCGTAGAGAACGGTTCCGCCCGGGCTCTTCCCGAGCATCACCTCGGCAAGGAGCGCTGTGACGAAGTCGCCCGGGACGAACTCACCCGAGTCGTCGACAAAGAAGCATCGGTCTGCGTCGCCGTCGTACGCGACCCCCAGATCGGCTCCTTCCTCGCGTGTCTTTGCGACGATGAAGGCCCGGTTCTCCTCGAGTAGCGGATTCGGCTCGTGGTTCGGGAACGTTCCGTCCGGCTCGAAATAGCAACGCACGAACTCGACCTGGGGCAGGCGCTCGAGCACCGGTGGGAGCATCGTCCCGGCCATTCCGTTGGCGGCGTCCACCACGATCCGCAGCGGCCTGATCGCGTCGATGTCGACGAATGTCAGCACCTTCTCGACGAAGCCCGGCCACACATCGAGCGGCGTGATCTCGCCCCGACTCGTGACGGCACCGAAGCCGGCCTGCGCTGCTACGCGGATGTCCATCAGTCCGGAGTCGCCTCCTACGGGGAGGGCGCCGCCCCGCACGATCTTCATCCCGGTGTACTGCTTCGGGTTGTGGGAGGCGGTGACGCAGATCCCACCGTCGAGGCCCAGTGCGCCGACGGCGTAGTAGACCATCTCGGTGCCGACCATCCCGAGGTCGCGGACATCGGCACCGCCATCGGCTGCACCGTCCATCACCGCGGCAGCCATTGAAGGTGCAGACACCCTCATATCGCGGCCGACAGCGATCGTGAGAGGCTCGAAATGCTCGACGTAGGCGCGACCGATCGCGTACGCACCCTCCTCGTCGAGCTCGGAGCCGTAGAGACCGCGTACGTCGTACGCCTTGAACGCCCCGGGTTCCAGCATCACCCCATCGTAGGTGAGAGAGGTCGTTACCGGTGAGCGATCGCCGCAGCGTGATCGGGCACGTACGTCATCGTCGATCGATCGGGACGCACGTAGCCCGTGTCGACCTGGCGCGCCGGCAATTCGTGCA